>NZ_JANPGM010000189.1:0-7437 GCF_031423935.1 Chamaesiphon sp. VAR_69_metabat_338 | reverse complement strand
GGCACGCTGACGCCTTGCCCCACTGGGGGTAGCTCGGTAAAGACTGCTGGCGAGAAGCCGCCGAGTCCTTTGGTAATTACCATAAACAAAATTGAAGCTAGCGGCACGATCGCAATTGCCACACAGAGAAACACCAGCCCCGTCATTACTTTGCCAAAGAGCTGGCGGCTGGGTGATATCCCAAACTGGTTATCGGTGAAAGCTTCCGCAGAATCTGGAGAAGGTAAAGGAGTCATAAGTTTTGCCGAGACAACAGCAACAGGGATATTTACGAACGCGGTTTTGGCGTGCAACAGCGAACCGATCGGCGTGGAAAATCCTCAATTCAGGTCGCTATGTATTAGGATAGCATCGGCAAATTTTCGAGAGTGTCGTCGATCGCGCACCAATGCAGGACAGGCTGGAGCTTAAATGCGGACGGTTACTTGTTTTCCGTGCAAATACTCCTTAATTTCGGCGACAGTGAGTTCGCCATAATGCAGCAAAGAAGCTAATAATGCAGCTTCGGCACGTCCGGTGGTGACGGCTTGATAAATGTGCTCGCAGTTCCCCGCACCACCAGAGGCAATCACGGGTACTTGAACGGCGGTGGCGATCGATCGGGTCAGATCGAGGTCGTATCCAGCCTTGGTGCCATCGGCATCCATACTCGTGACCAAAAGTTCGCCTGCACCGCGTTTGGTGACTTCTTGCGCCCATTTGACCGCATCTAGTCCGGTGTTTTCCCGTCCGCCTTTGACGTAGACATCCCAGCCAGGATTGCTAGGATCGTGACGGCGTTTGGCATCGATCGCTATGACGATACACTGATTGCCAAATCTATCGCTGGCATCGTTAATCAGGTTGGGATTTCTCACCGCTGCTGAGTTGAGGCTGACTTTATCCGCACCCGCGCGTAATAAATCTTTGATATTTTCCGTCGTTTGAATCCCGCCGCCGACAGTTAAGGGGATAAATACGCAATCGGCAGTTCGATAGACGACATCGATCATCGTGTCCCGATCTTCGTGGCTGGCGGTGATATCTAGAAATACTAGCTCGTCAGCTCCCGCATCGTTATAAATCTGAGCCAGTTCGACAGGATCGCCAGCATCTCGCAGTTCGACGAAGTTGACACCTTTGACGACGCGTCCGGCTTTGACATCGAGGCAAGGTAATATGCGCTTGGCTAACATGGGGAATTCTCGTTGCTGTAATTAACCACCGCAGGAATAAGATTACCTGTGAGCGATCTCGGTACCTCATTTTAGATCGCGATCGGTCGATTGCGGTCAGTCGAGTCGAGAACCTGCTACGTTTTCCAGCAATCTGGGCATACTCAAAATGTTGCAACCCTCTTTGTCTGGCTTGTGAAGAATCAATTAGTAAAATTAGCGATTACTGGTGGTGGCGGCATCCTCATTGTCTTTACAGGCGTGGTGTCTTTCGCAAAAATAATGGATCGAGATCCCGATCTGGCTTTTGCATATAGTACTCAGGGTATTGTTAGGGCTGTATTATTTGACGATCGACAGGGTGCGATCGATAGCTATAGCCAAGCAATTCAGCTTCAACCAGATCGAGCTAATAATTACTATCTACGAGGGAAGACTAGATATAAATTAGGCAATAAACAAGGGGCAATCGATGACTATAATAAAGCGATTCAGCTTCAACCCGATTATATTAATGCTTATCTCAGTCGAGGTGTTGTTCGAGCTAGTATGGGTAATACAAAAGACGCGCTCGCTGACTACGATCGGGCAATCGCCATTAAACCAGATGATGCTAATAGCTATTACCATCGAGGGATCGCTAGATCGTATTTAGGCGATCGAAAGAAGGCGATCGACGACCTCAACAAAGCGGCTGAATTATACAAAGAACAGGGAAATACTAAGGATTATCGAGATGCACTCGATCGAGCGAACAAACTCAGCAAATAAACAGTCAACTTAAACGATCTCGAAGATAGATCGCCTAAATGGGTGCGCGTGGTAATTGGAACTAATAACAGTGCTAAAGAAATATCCGTTTATGTCATCGAGAAGTTTATTGTGGTTGGGACTAATTGGTGTAGCAGTTACGATGCTGCTGCTGCAATCGATCGCTAGTGCTAAAAGTTTGGTAAAGATCGATCGAACCAGCACAAGCAAGAATATAATTGCGATCGCCGATGCGAAGAAACCAACTGCGAGCGACAGGTTTGCATCGGGACTTCAGAAATATCGCAAGGGTGATGTACAAGGTGCATTAGCTGACTTTAATCGGGCGATCGAAATCGATCCCAAATATGCGATCGCTTACTATGGACGCGGATTTCTTGCCGCTGAAAAACTTCAGGATATTCAAGGCGCGTTAGCTGATTTCAATCGCGCGATCGAACTCGATCCTAATAATGCTGTTGCTTATTGTGCCAGAGGGGTACTCAAGCACGAATATCTGAGCGACAAATCTGGCGATGTGATTGACTTGCAAACTGCCGCAAAATTATATCAAGAGCAGGGACGCACTCAAGAGTATCAACACGCGATCGATCTACTCAAAAAGTGGCGTCAGAATGGCGAGAGTTAGATTGACGATCTAGCAAGTTATCGCTGTTCGATCGAGTGAAATTACTTGGAAATGAAGGGCTACTGGACATTATCGATCTTGGCATCAATGACCGATCGAATATCTGCGGGGACATTAGTAAAAAACTTGTAACCAGTAAGCTGCTCTACTTCTTTGACAGAAGTGCGATACTGTTGCCACGGATCGTATTTGATGCCTTGCTTATTGGGGACGATGACGGCGATCGTCCGGGTATTTTTATCGACACCAGCGACTCCAGAATTGGGCTTATCCAAGACTAGAATCACTTTCCATGTCACTGCTGGCACCAGCACTTTACCCTGCCCGACAGTTGCTTTGAGACCATTTTTGCCGATGCCGCCCTGTCCGTGTCCGCCGGAAATAATAAATAATTCTTTCCCAGATCTAGCCAGTTGCCGACAATAGTTTTCTAGCTGTACCCACACGCCCTGATTATTATCCGGCGATTGGGGGATAATATTGGTCATCAAAAAGGTCTGAATATTATCCTCAGGCGATCGACTGCGATCTTCCGAATTGGTCATGTGACCGCGATCGAAGCCGCTGCCAGTATAGTCCGAGGGTCTGATCCGTTCCCAGCCAGCGGGTAAATCTTCATCTGGTGCAAATTTGCCTACCCGGTGAGCATCGCCCAACCAGGAAGCATTGAGTTCCCACGACACCCAGTTGGGTATCCCTTTCTGTTTGGAATAGGAGAGCGCGTACTGAGGACGGGTAATCAGGTAATTCTCAGCATTCCCAGGCGAAGTTGTGGCTTGAGACGGATTCCCCATCAGGAGATTGATATTACCTTGTGTTTCCCCCCCCGATGGGATATCGGGATTGCGACAGGCAACTAGGCTAATCGCGATCGTCAAAATCAGGAGGTACGCTACTTTTCGCACAGTTGTCGCTATTTAAATGGATGCTAGCTGCTTATAAATTTTCACCCTCAGCCGGATGAGGGCGATCGGTATGATACAGCGCATCCAGTCTAGCACGAGCATCCTCGATACTAATCGACTTCATAATTAGTAATGGTTCGGTGGTGACATTACCCAAGTCATCGAGCAATTCTGGGTGGGGTACCGCTCCCACCCGATAAGTATAACCGCGACTACTGCCATCGTTCATCGATCTAGATGGTGCCGCGTCGCGACTGAACCCAATCAGACTGCGAATCAAATTGCCGATCGCCAGAAATGCCAAAATAGTAAAGGCAATTAAATATATAATCTGTAACACAATCCTGTCCTCTACAATGTGCCAAAAATAAGTAGCAATCAAAAAGTTGCGGGATATCTGGCAGATTGTTGTTACCACTCTAGTTACCAACAAGTGGGCGGACACATCTAGACCGTCAATGCAGCTTTTATGAGAAATTCAAACCAAATGGGTCATCCTTACTCTTCTATCTTAGACTGTTCCGACTGTCTTAGCTGCATCGAGACATGCCAACATTCGGTCACGATTTGATGCCAACCGACCATTTGACTGGCTTCGATCCCCGCTTGCCCGCCGACGGCATTAAATAACATTTTAGCGACACTGACTTCTTGCTGCGCGCGATCGACCCGCGCCAATAAATCCGCTTGGGCACTGGGACTCAAAAATGCAATCCGCTCGCGCTCTAGGAGTTCTTTCGATCGACCAAACCAGTACTCAAAGTCTACCAGCAAGGGCTGGAGGATGGTTTGTAGCAGTTCTTGCTCTGATGGCTGAGATTTAGACATAAGGTGCAGACAGACTATCTGTAGATCTTATTTCTATTCTAGTGTCTTTTTTACAATTCTTAATTAAAAAATTTAGAATTAGTGGCCGATCCAGCACATCCAGTGGCCATCCCCTCCTAAATCGCCAAGTCCGATTTTGTCTCCGCTCCCCCTTTCACCCAAATAACGGACTTCGTAGTCAAGGAAAGTGCTGTATCCTAGAGAGGACAGTCCCGCGAACTTTGACTTTTGGACTCGATCGACGGTACAATAGTACCTATGCACCAAGCTTTTGCTAGTTAAACTAAGGCAAGCTACCTTCAACTTTCCCCTTGTTCATAGAGGCATTAATGGCAACCCAAATCACAAATAGCCCAGACAGACAAAAAGCCCTCAATCTAGTCCTCAACCAAATCGAAAAATCTTTTGGAAAAGGGGCGATTATGCGTCTCGGTGATGCCCAGCGGATGCGGGTAGAAACCATCTCAAGCGGGGCGATGACCCTAGATATTGCCTTGGGTGGCGGTTTGCCCAAAGGTAGAGTCATCGAAATTTACGGCCCTGAAAGTTCTGGGAAGACCACCCTCGCCCTGCACGCGATCTCCGAAATTCAAAAAGCGGGCGGAGTTGCCGCTTTCGTTGATGCCGAACACGCCCTCGATCCGACCTACTCTGCAGCACTCGGCGTCGATATCAACAATTTGCTCGTCTCGCAGCCCGATTCTGGCGAAGCCGCCTTAGAAATCGTCGATCAATTAGTGCGCTCGGCGGCTGTAGATATCGTTGTGATTGACTCGGTAGCTGCCTTGGTGCCCCGCGCCGAAATTGAAGGCGATATGGGTGACTCTCACATGGGTTTGCAAGCCCGTTTGATGAGCCAAGCCCTGCGTAAAATCACTGGTAGTATTGCTAAATCTGGCTGTACGGTGATTTTCATCAACCAACTGCGTCAGAAAATTGGGATCGTCTATGGTAGCCCTGAAACGACTACTGGCGGTACCGCACTCAAATTTTACGCTTCGGTACGACTAGATATTCGCCGGATTCAAACCCTCAAACGTGCAAGTGATGGTGAGTACGGAAATCGCGTCAAAGTTAAGGTGGCGAAAAACAAAGTCGCCCCTCCCTTCCGCATTGCCGAGTTCGATATCATCTTCGGGAAAGGGATCTCGACTGTTGGTTGTTTAGTCGATCTGGCTGAAGAAACGGGGATTATTACCCGCCGGGGTGCTTGGTATAGCTACGAAGGCGATAATCTCGCGCAAGGGCGGGACAATACCGTCAAGTACATGGAAGAAAATGCCGAGTTTGTCGCTAAAGTTCAGCAACAAGTTCTCGACAAGCTCAGTACTGGCGTCCCCGTCTCTGCTAACACGCTCAAGCAAGCTGAGGAAGAGACAGAAGATGGCGACGATGATGATGAAGAATAAACTCAGAGCGTAATGCTTGAAAAGCGGGGAGTGGTAATTACTACTCTCCGCTTTTTAGATCGATTTAAATCTGATGTTACTCTAGCAACCGCCAAGTCGATCGAGATGCATCACCGACTTCTTAGAGAATTTTAATCTCAATTTTAGCGATCTGAATACCAATGCGCCCTCGATCGTTAGAAGGGGTTACGATGGTAGAGATCGAGCGTACGGGCGATTATAGATGGGAGAGATCGTTGGCACGATCTCATTAGCATTAATGTATTTAGCTAGTATTTAAATTACCTATTGCCAGACATATTAACTACCACTAATAGTCGCAACTAGACTCGTCCTAACCAACTCATTGGTGTGGCCTCTCCCGTGGAGGATCGTCACCGTTTGCAGCTGAAGAAAAACTAATTCTTTAAATCCGATCGAAAAATGTTATTATAACAGCATGTAGTCTAAAAAAACAAAATTCTTGACTATTTGCACTAGGTATTTTGCATAGAATATGACAATCTGGGGAAATCTGATAGCGATCGCCATTATGGTGTTCGGATTATGGCTCAACAACACCTGGATTGCCGCAGCAGGTTGTGCGATCGCACTAGTATTATCGCTCCCAATCATCTATCGCGGGATTCGCCAAGAACTCTTAGACTCCCTATCTCCAGCCCAACGGTTACAATTAGTTGCCTCGATTACCGTCGCGATCGCCTTAATTGGCTTACTCCAGATCTTAGAATTTTTTGAGTATGTCAGTAGTTTTTCCGATCGCATCGACTGGAATGCAGTCGGGGCATCGGGTGAGTGGGGTGGAGCCTTCGGTCAAATTTTGATTGCGATCCTCGCCGTATATATCGCTTGGAGACAGTATATTATCTCCCGCGACCTAACGATCGAACAAAATCGCCTGACCACCCAACAAAATATTCTCACCCAGCAACAGACGATCGACGCCTACTTTCAAGGGATCTCCGATTTGGTGTTAGATGACGATGGTTTCCTTGAAGATTGGCCGCAGGAGCAAG
The DNA here is from genome assembly GCF_031423935.1 of Chamaesiphon sp. VAR_69_metabat_338. NCBI lineage: Bacteria > Bacillati > Cyanobacteriota > Cyanophyceae > Gomontiellales > Chamaesiphonaceae > Chamaesiphon > Chamaesiphon sp. VAR_69_metabat_338. The sequence goes on along the minus strand of NZ_JANPGM010000189.1, from coordinate 726 downwards.
CCTTCGCCGCCGGACGCACGGCAGCCTTGCTCGGCAGTATCGATGCCGGTGGTAAAGCCAAAGTCCTCCGCTTTCTGTCCCAATCCAAGCTGCTGACGCCCCTCAGACGCGATCGCCGGCTCGGTAGGGCAATTTTGGATGGCGACGGTGGTTATGACGAGGATCGGCTCTATGGCGTACGGGTCATCGATCTGGGGGTAATGCTTGCAGGAGCGGACGTCTCTCAAGCCGACTTACGCTGGACAGATCTCAGCGATGCCAACATGATTCGTGCCAACCTCAGTGGCAGCGATTTAGTCAAAGCGAACTTCTCGCGCACCATTCTCTATGAAGCAAATTTAAATGGTGCAGATATCAAAGGGACTCGCTTTTTTTATGGCAATAAGCCCGAACTTGCCAGTCCCCGCAGTCGCAATGAGATCCCTAACTATACGACGGGTGAATATACAGGTGCGGTAGTTGAAAATGCGGATTTTACTAACGTCCAAGAAATGTCTGAAGATCAGCGAAAATACTGCTGTATGTGGTGCGGCGATAAATCGCGCCAGACGATTCCCGGCGGCTGTGAAGGCATTCCCGATCGATTGCCACAGAAGAAATTAGGAGCATCACATTGACGATCGACCTGGGGCTACGTTTGAGATGGTGAGGGTACCCACAAGGGGCACCCCTACAGATTTTGGCGGTGTAATGATAGCCTGTAGTGGCGGTGCCTCGTGCCCGCCC
>NZ_JANPGM010000188.1:0-2249 GCF_031423935.1 Chamaesiphon sp. VAR_69_metabat_338 | reverse complement strand
GGAACGAGACACTTCCAGTTCAGGGCGGTGCTTGAGCGAAGCAGATCGATTTTCCTTATCCCGAACTCACGTTGGGTTAGGACAGTTAGGCTTTGAGACGCAAGAGTTGGAAGTTTATTCTGGCTCGTGTATTTTTTCGATCGATTAAATTAATTTTTATTATACTCCGTCTAGGTTTAAAGCTATGTGCAATTTTCACAGATTCAAATTTCCATCAAACAATCCTGATTGATGTGATAAGTGAATGAATATATGCAAATCATCTATACATAAGAATTAAATGAAGCTATCTCCCAGTTTAGTTGCTATCAGCTTTCTCGTTATGACTTGTTCTTGTTCGTATAGAACTAGTGAGACAACAGATGTATCTGAAGCTAAAGACGGATCTAGTGAAACATCAAATAAAACTAACATCAAAGTTACTGATAAATGTATAGGAGCAAAGAAAGCACAGCAACAAGTTAATGATGATGCAGCCGCATACTTAAAGATGGGTGGCAAAGATCCACAAGTTAGTTCAGTTCTGATTAAAGCAATTGAGTCAAGACAACAGGCTGCGAAGGATGCTTGTTATTGATGATTTATTAATTTCTAGTTACACAAACTTTCTATCAATCGCATCTCCGCCAGCAAATATCGATCGCGATTCGATCGTGCGTAGATGATAATGTTCGATCGATATAATTCGTGGATGGTGACGATCGATCGATTATTGGTGAGTGAGGGCGGGTTTGATTTAGATTTTAGAATTATGCGGAATCGATGGCATAAACCCGCCCCTACGAACCCGTACATGCGAATATGTTGGCGGGATGCGATTACCAACTTTAGGCTATGCTAGCGATCGTATTTATTATTGGATCTGTAGGGGCGGGTTTATGCTAATTATCATCGCCAAATTCCAGAAATTGCGAACGAACCCGCCCAACCCCACCAGTCAATATCGATTACCTCGCGGCGTGGCTACGTCAGCCAAAAAATCGCCCTGACTCATTCAAGTCAAGGCGATGTTTTTAGGCGATACAAACCAAGGTGTTACTCGCGAGAATTGGCTGCGCCTTCGCCGCCTTTGGTAGAAGGTGAATCCGTCGCAGTCTGTTGCGAACCGTCAATCGCGTCCTCGCCCATACTGTAGTAGCCCCACTGCCAATCGGTGACTTCCGGCATATCTTCGCCGTAGGTCGTAATGTACTGCTGGTGTTCGATCAGTTTATTGCGGATTTCTTGCTTGACATAGGCACCAATATTTTTGAGTTTGGGGGTACGATCGATTGCATCTTGAGCCAGATGAAACCGATCGAGATCGTTCACTACAGTCATATCGAATGGTGTCGTGGTGGTGCCTTCTTCCTTGTAGCCGCGTACGTGGATGTTTTCGTGATTGCTACGGCGGTAGGTGAGGCGGTGAATCAGCCAGGGGTAGCCGTGGAAGGCAAAGATGACGGGTTTATCGGTGGTAAAAATCGAGTCGAAATCTTTATCTGACAAGCCATGTGGATGTTCGGTGCGGGGTTGGAGGGTCATCAGATCGACGACGTTGACGACGCGGATTTTGAGATCGGGGAAATGCGATCGCAAGAAGTCTACAGCGGCTAAGGTTTCGAGGGTGGGGACGTCGCCCGCGCAAGCCATAACGACATCGGGTTCGCTGTGGCGATCGTTACTCGCCCATTCCCAGATTCCCAGTCCTGCCGTACAGTGCGAGATCGCGGCATCCATATCTAACCACTGCAATTCGGGCTGTTTGCCAGCGATAATCACATTCACATACTGACGGCTGCGGAGGCAATGATCGGCAACTGAGAGCAGCGTATTGGCATCGGGTGGCAGATAGACGCGGACGACGGTAGATTTTTTATTCGCCACCACATCGATAAAGCCGGGATCTTGATGGCTGAAACCGTTGTGATCTTGTCGCCAGACGTGGGAAGTGAGCAGATAATTTAGAGATGCGATCGGTCGTCGCCAGGGGATATCGATGCAGCTTTCCAACCACTTAGCATGTTGATTGAACATCGAATCGACGATGTGAATGAATGCCTCATAACAGGAGAAAAAGCCGTGCCGTCCGGTCAACAGATAGCCCTCTAGCCAGCCCTGACACATGTGTTCGCTCAAAAACTCCATATCGAGTAAGGTTTGCTCATCTTGGTCATCCGTGGGCTGTTTTTCGGCTTTAGTAATCCTTTAGGTGACTTCTATGTGCGCGTTGTTTTTATTTGAGTTTTTTTGTTCGTGTATCATCACCC
>NZ_JANPGM010000187.1:0-6153 GCF_031423935.1 Chamaesiphon sp. VAR_69_metabat_338 | reverse complement strand
CGAACCCGCCCTCCCCACTAGCGGCGGTTTTATTCGGAGGTTACCTCCGAATAAAAAAACCGACAAGACAGAAGATCGCAAATGGGTTCTGTACTAAGTGTGGATTACAGCAGATCGAGCAAGGTATCGATCGACTATAACTAGTTAAATTGCGCTAGTGGCGGTGCCATTGGGCATTAGCTGATCGACACCCTGTTTGACAAGGGTTTGGAGGTAAGCCGCTCTTTGGTTGGCTTGGAAGACCTTCTGAAGGGTATTACCGAGTAGATCGAGATTCCAGGCACGTCCCGATTCTGGGGTGACGAGATCTTGAGCTTCGAGGTATTCAACCAAAGTTAAACCAGCAATCCGAGTCAGATAAGCCGCACTCAAACCTTGTACTAATCCCCCAGCAACATAGGTTGCCGCATTAGTCTTGAGGACTCCAGCAACTGTTTGGGTGCAGAGTTCCACCAATCCTAGTTTCAACATCACGTTACCCATCGCACCAGCCGCCGCCTGTGCGTGTTCGAGTGAGAATTTCTGCTGATAGATAGCTCCGAGATCGACGACCATTTGCGCGTTAACTGCTGCCGTTGCCAGTAAATCTAGCGCGGGGACAGGATTGGCAAATGCCGCTGCACCGACGATCCACTGATTGCGATCGATTGTTGGTAAAGCGCGATCGCGTCTGACCCGATTGAGTGCTGATTTAGCCGCAACTTGGACGCCCGTAAGTTGGCGATAAGTATTTGCCCAGACTAGTTTTTCGCCCTCTTGCGCCAGGATTTGGCTGAGTTGCTGCTGGAGATTGGTAATTTCCACTGGCGGTGTTTCTAAGCGATCGATCGCCGTTCCGTCAGCTTGCAGACTGCGAACTTTAATCGGGGCTGGTGCCGTACTCGTGGCGATGATGTCGGTTGGGTTGACGATGCCAGCTACCGTCATTTGCAACTTTTGGAGAATGAGCTGACGTTCGTCGGGAAGATAGCGATCGGATTGATTTAGCAACAATACTACGCGTTGCTTGGCTTGCGCGAGCGTGCTCAAACATTTATATTCCGTCGCCGTCAGGTCGCCATTGGTGAGAAATAATACTAAATCGGCACTGAGTGCCAATTTTTCGGCGGTGGCGGTGGCAGTATCGCCGCTAGCACCACTGGTAAATAAGGCTGGTGTTTCGGTATAGCGGAGTGGTGTCGCTGCTGGAACTGGGGTCGTGGTAACGATCTGGAGCAAGCTACTTTTACCAACTCGGTGCCCGCCAGTAATCGCAATATGCCGTTCGGGTCGGGTTAGATTTGATTCAGCCTGGGTGAGTTGTTGGCGAAATAAGTCAATCTGCCCGGATTGCGGACTTTCACTTGCCAATTGACTGATGACTAATGCTACCTGCTTTGACAATCGATCGATCGATTCCCGATCGATCTCGACCTGCGCTAGGGGTATTTGTGTGCCACTCCCGCGCTGACGATACCACAAATAGCCGCCGCCAGCGGCGATCGTGCCTAGTGTCAGCCAATCGCCCACACCCGCGAGACTGTGAGAGATACTATCTAAACCCCACAAACCAAATGTAAGACCAAGTCCACCGATGAGAAGCGGACGCTGTAATCGTGCAGTCATAGATGCCCCGTCAATTCCATGCTAAAGAGTGACAATTACCTCTAGCCTACCCGATACCAGGGGCGATCGATCGGGCGGAAATCCCGATCTTTACTTAAGTTAAATAAGTCGGTTTTCCGCCGGGGGTACTTGAATGTTGGGCGGGGAGCGGGGAGCGGGGAGTTGCGGCTCGCGCACGCCTTTGTTCCCCGACGGTATAGCGAGACAGCGACGCATCGACTGGGAGGTTCCCTCCCGGTTGTGTGCGTCAAGACAAGACAAGGAGTTGCAATCGTCAAAAGGAGCGCGATCTAGAGTAGTACCATCTCCTGTAGGGGTGCCCCTTGTGGGTACCCTTCATCGATGCGGGGGTAAGCACAAGGCATTACCCCTACATAAATTATTGGTGCGTTTTATCCCTCAATCCAGCAACACCCGATTTTTTTGCCTAATTAATTCGAGCGTGATTTTGCCGCCAAAATCGGGAATTGGTGCGCCAGGTTTGTGCAGCTTTAACTCAACTTGTTGCACCATGTCAAAATCGAGAACGGTAGTAACGATCTTTTCGGCTAGTTTTTCGATCAAAGCAAACTTTGCAGTTGCAATAATGTCCTTCACGGCGACAATCACACTGCGATAGTCGAGTGTTTCCTCAATCCGATCGCTCCGTCCGGCTGGTGCCAAATCCACACTGATGCGGAGATCGACTTCAAACCATTGACCTAAAACCCGCTCCTCTGGCAAATAGCCCGTATAACCATAACATCGAATCCCAGTTAATTGAATTACATCCATAAATTAGTGAGCGATAGATCGAGATCTAAAAATCGCCAAGTCGATCTACATTTTGGGCTGAATTAGCAATACTCGCGATCGCTAATTCCGCAGCCAGCAAAGATCGATTTGGCGACTGGATCTAATTGATTCCGGGCCAATTACCTTGGTTCATTTCATTCCACACTTCATCGATTAACATCCCCGAATTTTCTGGTTTGCTACGATCTGATAAGTTGAGAAATTCTTCACTATTTTCCGTTATGCTCCCTGTTTCAAAACCGAGCAGATCGCTATCGGAAAAATCTAGACCGAGGTCTGCCAAATCCAGTTCCATCATCCCATTGGGGGTAGCACTGACACGTTCGGCTTCAGAATTACTAAAATCATAGGCAATTTCATCGATACTATGCTGGATGCTCGGCTCGCTGTAGTGGTCTTCTTGTTCTAGGGTCGTTTCGGCAAAATGGGGAATGAGTTGATGCGTATCGGTGGGATGGAGATCGGCAGGTGTCATCGCAGCAGCAGCTACAGCTCCGACAGCCGCAATGCCCGCAGCCGGGATGACAGCCGCAGCCAACGGATTGGCAGGATTGGAGTTAATCGCGACTGGCTCTACTGGCAAGCTAGCGACAGCGTTCGGATGGGATTCGGTCGCAATCGGCTCTATTGGCAAGCTAGCGACCGGGTTAGCCGCGCTCGCCACATTGCTCGGATGGGTGTCTGGAGTAGTCACTGCGACGTTATGCGGAACTGGGGGCGCGATCGCTTGTCCCACACTAGCAGGCGTTCCCGCCATCGGTATACTGGTAGCACTAGTGCCCTGCGCAGTTTTAGTAGGTTCGTCTGGGCAAAATTCCAGGCACAACCTAATTCGACCTTTTTGCCAGCCCTGAGAACCAAATCGTAAAGCTTCACACTCCACACCTTCTGGCTTGAACCAACCATTGTGCGCTTCGTTCCAGTTGGCGATCGCACTTTTGAGATGATTTTCGAGCGATTCATTCAACTCACCCACCCGAAAGGTGCGATGTCCGCTTAACACCTGGGTGTCGTTTTGCACTGAAATAACTTCGCCACTTTCCAACGATTCAAAGCGATCTTGCATAATACTCTCCGCTAACTGTGTGCAAATAAATATTTAGATTTTAATTTAATTAGCGATCGCGATTTATCTCGATCGCTAACCTCAATATTACAGGAACCACCCGTAACTATGTAATCCTTTACCCAACAAGTTCACACCCAAGTAACACACCCAGACCACTACAAAGCCCAGTGCAGCTAAAATTGCGGGTTTGCGGCCTTGCCAGCCTTTGGTAATCCGTGAGTGGAGATAAGCGGCGAATACCAACCACAGAATTAAGGCCCAAGTTTCTTTAGGATCCCAGCTCCAATAAGAACCCCAGGCTTCGTTTGCCCAGACACCACCAGCAATAATGCCAATCGTCAGCAAGGGAAAGCCCAAGCCAATGATCCGGTAGCTGATATTGTCGAGAGTGTCTGCTAAGCTCAACCGCTGTGGGGTCAAAGCAGTAGTAGTTGCAGTCATTGTCGGCAGTTCTAGGACGGCAGTCGTACCCAGATCGGTAGTGGAGAGCATCAGCGGCTCGGCCACAGGTAGACGATTTGTTTGAGTCGCCAGACTGCTGGTCAACCGATAACCACTTCCACCAAACGAACTACCCCGCAGCTCGATTTCTTGGCCGCGCGTGACAAACAAAAAGGCGATCGCCAGTACAGAACCGACGAGCAAGGTGGCATAAGATAGCATCATCACGCTGACGTGCATCATCAACCAGTTAGATTTTAAGGCGGGTACTAAAGGTGCCGATGCCTGCATATCATCGGGAAGTTTCAAGGCGGCAAAGGCGGTAATCAGCATCGCTACTGGTGCTGTGACTACGCCGACGAGCGCGCTCCGACTGATGGATTCGGCAAACAGGTGCATCGTCGTGACGCCCCAAGCCAAGAAAAACAGCGACTCGTACAAGTTGCTCAAGGGGAAATAACCAGCTTCGATCCATCTGGCACCCAGCAGGGTGGCCATACAGAGATTGGCGACGGCCATACCAGTAGTACCGAGATTTTGGAGCAATGGCACTTTGGGGAACGCAGCACCAACCCAATAAATCAGCATTGTCAGCAGCAAGATGCCAAATGAGATGTTGTCCAGTTGATTCTGGAGTGATACTAAGTTCATATCCGTGCTAATTTTTGAGTTATTTGAAATATCGATCGGATCGGAGTGGGAATTAAAACTGACAGGAGTCGAGATCTACCATCATCCCAAGTTGACGGTCTACCGATCGCGCTAATCCTGCCAATCGGGAATTACCCAGACAGGGGGAGCTGTCAACTTCTTGCGCCGCGCTTCCTCGGCGATTTCATGCATCTTGTCTAGCGAAGTTTCGTTGATAAATTTAGAAGCTGACTCGATGTGAGCTTGGTTTTGACAGCGATCGGGTTGAATGCAGCCGTTGATACAAGCTTCGCTACAGTTAATTGTCTTAGTTTCCACTGTTTCTATATAGAAAATTTAAAAGTTATTCATATTTTAGCTCAATTACCATTGAGTCTTGGTGGAGCCTCTGTGCGCAGGCAGACGCTTTTGCTGAGGCAAACGCTTCTGCGCAGGCAGACGCTTCGCGAACGCGAACGCGTTGGCAAAGCCTTGCCTTTGGCATTACGGAACGAGAATCGCGCGCAAAAAAATCAGAAACCAGCGGTGAAGGCTAGTTTCTGACGATCGAGTATTAAATTGTCGAGTTGGAATTATCGTTTGTCACGGAATCCGGTCAACCAATCCCGCAACTGTTCGGAGGCCACATCGCGACCGCCTAAACCGAAGGAAATTGCTACTGCTACCGCAATCGCACCCAACATCAAACCGAATGCTAAGTTGACGATACTAGCGGCAATCCCCATCTGTTGCAGAGCCATCGCACTGACAAAGGCGATGATTGCCAACCGAGCGATCTGGGCCAGCGTCCGCGATTGCTGCGTACCGGAACTAGAGACGACCGTGTAAGCTAGATTAGCCAAATACAGACCGATCGCAAATACGACGATACCAGAGAGGACTTGTCCGGCAATCAACAGTAAGCCATTGACCAGTTGAGTCAGCGAATCAATACCGAGGACGCCAGTAGCAGCGACAGCCGCAACCAACATCACGCCGACCCGCGCGACTAAACCAGCAACTTCCGATGGAGTCTGCTTGCTAGGAGTAGGGACGATGGTGCCGCGAGTCGTCGGTACGCCTTGGACTGGAGGAGTTGCAGTCGTGGTATCAGTTGTAGACTGATGCAGGGAATGAAGTCCCAAAGCACGGAAGATATTGTTGAAGCCTAAGCCATTGAGTAAATTAGTGACTAAATCGCCAATAAACTGACTTACGACATAAGCTACGGCCAAAATTGCTGCTGCTGTGAGAATCTGCGGAATAATATCCAAGACTCTTTGGAGCATCGAAGTGGCAGGGCCAGAAATTGCGGGAATCTGGAGAGCATCGAGGGCGGCTACTGCCGTCGGAATCAACACCATCAAGTAGACTACCGTGCCTAACAAGCCAGAGAGCGATTGCCCCGGAGCGGCTCTATTCAGGCCAATTTTGGCAGCCAATCTTTCGGTGCCAGCTGCACGTCTGGAGGTTTGCATTCCGGCAAGCTCGCAATCTCGGGAAAATTATGCAGCGTGGGCGTTCCAAGGATGTCGCACCTCTGGCGACGATCCCCGGCTTTCTGCCGGCAGCCGGCGAACATCAATCGGGTTGCGTCTTCGCCAGCCGCTGCG
>NZ_JANPGM010000186.1:0-4855 GCF_031423935.1 Chamaesiphon sp. VAR_69_metabat_338 | reverse complement strand
GAACTAGAGTGGCTGAAGCCACATATCCAAAAAGATGCCGTCATCTTAGTAACTCCAGATCTCGATCTTTTAGATGTGGCTGTAGCGATCGCTAGTGACAATACTCAATCTGTACAACATTGGATCGGCGAGCAACTTTTGGTCAAGCCATCTCCAGCAATTTTGAGCAGATGGAACAGTAATCCCGATCGAAAATTTCAAGCTACGATCGTGCAACCCTATGTATTAGTTAAGGAAATATTCACCTAGAACCCGATGGCGATCGATCTGGCTAGATCGATCGCCCCTGGCACCCATACTCGATCGATGATATCTACGATCCCATGACTGGGCAACGTGTCGATCGATAATACTGTCGCCCCACCAATCTTCATGTCGTCGGTTAAATCGCTGTAAATGTGCGAACTAGCGATCGCCGCGAGCCTCACTTCTCGATCTCCTAAGCCGCACATTTTTAATAGATGACGATCGAGCCAATCCCACCAGTCAAGATCGGGAAATTACGCTGATAATAACTCGATCGATCGGATAGACGATGGCCTTGTCAGCAAATATACCTGTGGCATGACGCTCGATTTATCGATCGTCATGCCATCGCTCAGATCGATAGTCAGTACTAATCCCGCTAGTGATGTCCGGATCGCTGAATAAATATAGAATGGTGTTTACAAGACATTTATTTCATTTGACATCCGCCTAACGTTTAGAGTGTTTCCCCAATTTCTCATCAGCCAAAATCTTTAGTCGGATACTATCGTGGCAATCTCCTTTTTTTATACGAGGCTGTGGGTCGGAATATTTTGCGGACTGATTTTCTTGATGGAAGTCATGGCACCGATCGAATATATCTTTGGATATCTATATTTCATCCCAATGTTATTGACTGCCTGCGATCTTACTAGCTGTAATGCATCTACAGCAAGAATTATCGCTGAGACATCAATTGTCGCCAGAATCGGGATGTTTCTAACTTTGCTAGGCTTGATAATTTCCGTATTAATGCAACACGGTGTCTCGAATATTTATGAATTACCCATCGCGGTCGTTGTCAATAGATCGAGTATCGTAATTATATTGGTTATGGCGGACTGGTTGATTAAAAGTAGCCTCAAACATTTGGAAAAAACCTATCGCCAAAAAGAGGAGATCGATCGGTACAAAGTAGAAATATCCGCACAGATGCAGATCGACAGGCTCCATCAGGATTTTGTCTATACCCTCACCCACGATCTCAAAACCCCATTACTCGGAGCGATTCAGACAATAAAATACTTTCAAAAAGATAAATTCGGAACGGTTACTGCCGAGCAATTGCAAGTATTAGATACGATGTCTCGCTCTCAATCGAGATCGTTACAACTAGTAGAAACATTACTAGATGTCTATCGGAATGATACGCAAGGATTGGGATTACACTGCCAACCGATCGATTTGTGTAAGCTCGCGCAAGAAACGATTGATTCTATGGTAATTTTAGGATTGGAACGTCAAATCGTCCTCAATCTCCACTGTGATATTCCCGCAACTCAACCACCCCAATTAATTGGCGATCGACTGCAATTAAGCCGAGTATTTAGTAATTTACTCAGTAATGCGATCTATCATTCCCCCCGCAATCGACAGATAGATATAACGATCCAAGTTCGCGATCGGCAATATATCGTCCAAGTACTCGATCGGGGTCGCGGTATCAGTCCAGCCGATTTACCATATTTATTCGACAGGTTTTATACATCACACCAGCAATTACAAGGCTCGGGATTGGGCTTGTATTTATCTCGCCAGATCGTTGAAGCACATGGTGGCAAAATTTGGGCAGAGTCCGTCTCATTCCAAGGAGCCAAGTTTTGTTTTAGTTTACCTATCGCAAGTAAAGGACACCCGATTTCTTGAAACTACTATTAGTTGAGGATGATGAATTATTCCGGTTGGGATTGGCAACCTGCCTGCGCCAAGAGCCAAAGATCGAGCTGGTGCTCGAAGCCGCAGATGGCGAAAGTGCGATCGATTTAGTCAAGCAACAAGCTTTTGACGTAGCGATCCTCGATCTACTGTTACCTGGTTTGAATGGACTAGAAACATGTCAGCAACTGCAAAAATTTCATCCCAATTTGCCCATTCTGGTATTAACTTCCCATCCAGATAAAGATATTATCTTCAAGCTGATTGAAGCTGGTGCCAAAGGTTATTGTTGCAAAGGGATCGATGCCGAAAAATTAATTTTGGCAATTCGATCGCTCTCCAGTGGTGCCACCTGGTGGGATCCAAATGCCAGCCAGCGGATCTCGACAGCACTCAGTCAACTCGATCGATTCGATCGATCTGCGCTATTAGTAGAGGAATTTCAGTTAACCAAGCGCGAATTGGAAGTATTGGCACTGATTGCCGAAGGCAGAACCAATCAACAGATTGCCGAGGTGCTGTTTATTACTGCGGGTACGGTAAGAGTCCACGTTCATGCGATCTTACACAAGTTAAATGTTAGCGATCGCACTCAAGCGGCGGTTTTGGCACTGCAACGGAAGTTGATTGGTTAGTTGGGAGCGGGGAGTTGGGAGTTGGGAGCGGAGGGTACCCTAGATCTACGCCGTTGGCTAGTGTGTTCAAACTGGTGCCAGATAGCAACACACGACTGGGACGATTAGCCGTAAACCTGCAATTTGCTCGATACCTTACTCGGTACGCCGAATGGAATGGATGAAGCAGGCACGATCGATTTGACGGGTACCAATTGCACCGCACACGCCTTGAGTTCTGGTTGCAAGGAATCGGGACAAGCCGCATCGTGCGTAAACAGATTGGCTTCGGCATCTTTTGCCCACAGTTCGCCCCAGTGCATCGGTACGAATACCGTCCCCCGATCGATCGCTGCTGTCACTAGTGCCGGAAATCTACCCGTCCCGCGACGCGATCGAATTTCAACGATCTCGCCATTTTCGATCTGCAATCTGGCAGCATCCTTAGGATGTATTTCGACAAACGGCTCGGGGTGCATCTGTTGAATTTTGGGGATGCGTCCGGTGCGTGTCATCGTGTGCCAGTGACCGTATAAACGCCCTGTCGTCAACACAAATGGATAATCTGGGCTGGGTGGTTCGGCGAGTCCTTTGGAGTGGCAGGCGGCAAATTTGGCGCGCTTGTCGGGGTGATGGAAGGCGAGATCGGTATATAGTCGTTTGCCGTACTGGGTTTTGCAGCCCGTGGGGTGCGGCCACTGGGTGGGGCCATTATCTTTGAGGTATTGATGGCTCAATCCGGTCACATCACAGGGACGACCCGCACTGAGTCGGGCAAATTCGGCATAGACGTCGGCACTATTTTTGAACCAAAATGCGTCTGTAAAGCCCAGTCGCCGCCCGACTTCGGCAAAGATTTCCCAGTCGGCTTTGGCCTCGCCTGGTGGCGTTCTAAAGGCAGGACAGAGGGTGACTGTCCGCTCGGAATTGGTCATTACTCCCGTCTTTTCGCTCCACTGGGCGGCGGGGAGGAGGACGTGGGCGTATTTAGCAGTTTCGGTCGGGTAGTAGGCATCCTGATGGATCGTAAATGCCGATCGCCGTAATGCGGCTTTTGTCCGATTGATATCTGGCATACTGACCGCCGGATTGGTTGCTACGACCCACAGCAAGCCAACCGCTCCGGTTTCGAGTCCCGTTATCATCTCCCAGGCAGTTTTCCCCGTATTTGGAGAGATTCTCCCCTCTGGCAAATCCCATAATTTTTCGATTTCGGCGCGTTGGGCGGGATTTTTGACCAGCCGATAGCCAGGGAGAATGTGCGCGAGTCCGCCAGCTTCCCGTCCGCCCATCGCATTGGGTTGTCCGGTGAGGGAAAATGGCCCCGCGCCCGGTCTGCCGATCTGCCCAGTCATTAGATGCAGGTTGATAATGTGCCGGACTTTGGCGGTACCTTCGCTAGATTGGTTGACCCCCATCGACCAAAAGGAGAGGACATTTTTGGACGCACCCCACCATTTAGCCGTTTGTTCGAGATCTGCTTGGGAGATACCACATTTAGCCGCGACGATATGGGGTGGATAATGTTGGAGGATATCGGCAAAGGCCGCGAAATTACTCGTACAAGATTCGATGAATTGTTGGTCTACTTTCCCCGCGCGCAGGAGTAAGTAAGCAATCCCGTTTAATAAATCGATATCTGTACCTGGGGTAATTGCCAGATGAATATCCGCAGCTTCAGCCGTAGCCGTGCGACGCGGATCGACTACGACCATTTTGACGCGATCGTGTTGTTTGTGATATTTCCGCAAGCGATTGAAAATAATTGGGTGACACTCGGCGGTATTAGTCCCAATTAAGAACGCAAAATCAGTTTTTTCGATGTCATCATAACAACATGGCGGGCCATCAGCACCAAAGCTCTGGATATAACCCGATACCGCCGAAGACATGCACAGTCTAGAGTTGGCATCAAAATTATTTGTCCCTAGGCAACCCTTGAGCAGTTTTTGGGCGATATAGTAATCTTCGGTTTGCATTTGTCCCGAACCATACATACAGATGGCATCGGCACCTTGAGTATCGAGCACCGTTTCCATCCGACTGACAATTCGACTATAGGCTTCTTCCCAAGTCGCTCGTTGAAATGGTTGGTCTAAACTATCCCGCACCATCGGATACATCAACCGATCCTTATACAACGACTCGCTAATCGTCGCCCCTTTGACGCAAACCATCCCCTGACTGGATGGGTGCGACCTGTCGCCCATCACTTTCCAAATCGGTACGCCACTACTATCCCGATGCACTGATTTCCCTGGCACAGCGGGGGGTGATGCTTCCAACCCACAGCCGACACCACAGTAGGGGCAAAGTGTTTTGGTTGTGTCAGTCATGGT
>NZ_JANPGM010000185.1:0-2701 GCF_031423935.1 Chamaesiphon sp. VAR_69_metabat_338 | reverse complement strand
TGACGCGCCACGGCAAATTCAACGGCACATACGCTCCGGAAGGCTCGAATTCACCCAAAGCCTCTCGCGCGCTAATCCCAGTCATGGCTATATCGATCCCGATTGGCAAATCGTCGCCGAAACCCCAGATCGCGAGTTAATTGTGGTCAAAGATGGGTTGCACTTGCACGTAGATCGAAAACAGCATTTAGCCAAGGAGTACCGAAAAGCGGCCATTGGCGATACGATCCCCATCTACTTACCCCATAATCTCGCCGATCGAGATACTTATATTGCAGTGGGGAATTATGGTACGCCCGATCGGGCTGAGTCAGTCCAGCTTTACTTCAATTTTACGCCAGCGGCGGCTCTCGATTCGCTACCGCGAATTAGTCACTCTCTAAATAGATTGGGCATTCCGTTTCAATTTGCCATCCTCCACGATCCGGCATTGTTTTATCGTTACGATGCTGGCACTCTGTGGCTGCCACAAGCTGGCTATTTAGCGGCACAGCAGGACTTGTCGCAAATATACCGCTCTCATCAAGCTGAATTTTCTGCCCAAGTGCCACTATTTACCAAGTCACTCGCGCCAGGATTGGGGCTAGCAGAAGTACCCGCCACTGCCAGCTTTGGAATGCAGCGATGCGAACTTATTGCCGCTGCGCTAGTGACAACGCTCGATCGAGATCGACTTGGTGCTAGTGACAAACTCGATCTCGTCTGTCAGGACTTGGCACAGCAAGGGATAGATTGGCGGCGATCGCATCTCAATTCGATCGACACCGATCCGTATGTGGAACTTGAAACCCGATAAAGCGGATTTTTGTTTGGCTCAAACTACTACAGTTAAGTCCTGAAAATCTGCATCAAAGTCAGTGTCTATCGGTATAGATTTTAGCGAACTAGGCTTTACACATTGTTTTATACATTAATTGCGTAATTACCGCTTGGTTTTTAGACATAGTGTTATGTCCTTTTTATTCGATCGAAGGGATTGTAGATCGCTGCCAGATGGGACATGATATTTCTATCAGCAGTCGTAGCAAAATTCAAAAGAATTAAGTTAACGAACAAAAGCTAGTATCTTAATATACTTTAGGAGTAATTCAATCATGGCTCTCATCAACATTTCCAACTTGACTCCCGCAGGTAGCGAATTATTTGCAGATTCTGAAAGCTTTTTAACCGATCTCCAACCTACTGAAAGCGACAAAGTCATTGGTGGCGGTAGCAAAAATAAAGGCGGCGGCGGCTCGAATATCGTTGTTGTCGGTGGCGGCGGCTACGGTGGCGGTTGTGGCGGCTACGGTGGTGGCGGTTACGGTCCGATCGTTGTAGTCAGTGGCAACGGTGGTGGCGGTAGCAAAAATAAAGGTGGCGGCGGCTCGAATATCGTCGTTGTCGGCGGCGGCTACGGTGGTGGCGGCTACGGTGGTGGCGGCAACAACGGTGGCGGCAACAACGGTGGCGGTTGTCACTAATAATTAACAGACACTAATATTGTCTAATTCTCACCCTTGAGTTGCTCGATTTGCAGCTTAGGGGTGATTCTATATTGGGGGAGATTGACTGGCAGCCTTGAATTGGTGATGATTTAGATTCGTGCTAATTTGCACAACTCAAATCAATCTGGCATCAGCCTTATTCTCAGTGCCGATCGAGATCCGAGATCCAAACCTCAAACGCTAAATCCTCATGCCAATCTGTGTTTAGAGGCAGAGACATCGCGATCGAGTCGAGTAAGCCGAGCATAATTGCCACTAGATTTTGATGTGTATTTATACTAACGACCGCATGTATTTTTACGCAGATATTATTGTTTTATTTAAGACAAACATCTAAAGAATCTGCGGTTTCAAAAAGATTTTATAGCTAGTGTTATGTCTTTTTAGTTGTCACAAAATTGTTGTCGATCGAAAACAGATCGATCATGATGGATTTGTAGACAAAAGCGCATACAACTCTTGAATGTGCTTTTCTACCTAAACCTAATAGTCTCGGGAGCATTTGCAACATGTCTTCGATTAACATCTCTAACTTAGCTGGTAGCGAATTATTGACAGATTCCGAAAGCTTTTTAACCGATCTCCAAGCAACTGAAAGCGACCGTGTTATCGGTGGTGGCAGCAAAAATAATGGTGGCGGCTCGAATATCGTCATTGTCGGTTATGGTGGCGGCTACGGTGGTGGCTACGGTGGCGGCTATGGTGTCGGCAACGGTGGTGGCAACGGTGGCGGCAACGGTCGCGGCAACGGTCGCGGTTATGGTCGTGGTTGCTACTAATTGAATCTTCAAGCTGCTAACTAGCAGTTAAAAAATCACCCCCGAGCAAATGTTCACAGCAAGAACGGCTCAGGGGTGATTTTTTGTCAATAATCTGTGTGACAAAAGCGTTGGTGCATATTCTAATCGATCGCCCGCACGCTCGATCCTTTGAACGTAACAATGACAGTCGTACCGACATCAACTTGAGAGTCGATCGATAGTTCCCCCTGATGACTAGTGACGATCGATTGGACGATCGCCAGTCCCAAACCAGAACCGCTACTGACATCGGAAGCTGTAGCCGTGCGCGCCGGATCTACCCGATAAAATCTGTCAAACAAATGCGGTAGAGCTTCAGCCGGAATCCCCATTCCGGTATCACTCATCTTAACTTGGAGATAGGAGGTATTTTGCCGGATGGTTTGTCGCAGTTCGACCTTAATCTCGGCAGCG
>NZ_JANPGM010000184.1:0-11739 GCF_031423935.1 Chamaesiphon sp. VAR_69_metabat_338 | reverse complement strand
GAGAGGCTTTGGCAAAAATCGATATCAATACCATTAAGCAGATTATTTTTAATGGTAACTGGCCGTTGGGCGGCGATCGCTAGCTCGGCTAGACTCCTTAAACTATGACTAAAGTAGATATCGTAGAGATAATGCTGGACTTGAGTAGTTAGATATTTGAGCTGGAGCGGTGCTGGTAGATCGGGAAAGTTAGCCGCTAGATCCGATCGCAGTTCGAGTGCTGGGTAGTCGGGATGGGAGACGGTGAATTTTTCGTCGATCGCAATGCTTTCGACTAGATCTGTGAATAGCTGTTGCGAATTTGACATGGGATTACTGACTGAATGATTTGCTAAAAACTCGGTAAATCCCGTCTATGGGCAAGGATGAAGGCTGTTTGTTGCTAATTTCATCATTAAGTTTTAACTTTGAGAATTGCCAAATAAGGTCTTCATTGCTGCCTGCGGGGTACAAATTGCTTGTTTGGCAACTTGCAGCATGACGATCCCCCGATTGCCAAATACCCGATGCTCGTCAATAGTAATTTCAACGCGTTGAATGAGCGATAAACCGGCAAATTGGATCGCTCGATCGAGATAGTCGGGACGGACGTCGATAATTGCGGGAAAATTCTCCAGATAGGCATTTGTTAGTGCTGATAGGGATGGTTGCAGTAACTCTAAAGGTGTCGTGGCTAACTGCAATGATTCATTAATAGTGAGCGTATTACTAATGACTAATCCATTCAACCAAATTTCTAAATAGCTACCTAAGATACAGCCGAGATCGAAGGCGGGATCTCCCCACGCCACATTTTCCCAATCGATCAGGCGAATTATTGGCGATCCGGGTTGTTGCCAGTCGAGATCTAGCAAAATGTTATTAATTTTCAGATCGTTATGTACTAAACAACTCGGTGCGATCGCATCGCGCAGCTCGACGATTGCCCGCGATAAACTCGGGAAACGTTGGTAAAGTTTGAAAAATTGCAGGCATTCTTGCGGCACGACTCGCAAGATTTGCGGCGTAATCCGTCCCAACCGTTTAATAATCTCATCGGCATAGCCTTTATCTATCGTCGTAGCAGCATCGGGATGCAAAAATTGCTGGTAATCTATGCGCTCGAATGTTTGACTGTGAATGGTGCCGAGGAGCTGACCGATCGATTTAGCGATCTCGATTGGGAATCGATTGCCCTGCGCGTAATAGTCGGATAGATCGCCATAATCGCTGGCGTATTCCACGATCGAGATTGAGTTGTCCGGATCGAAGTGAAGCAACTTTGGTAAAAAATTTCTAATCTGCTCGCCAAAATCGGCAAAATGTTCGACTAGCCGCTGCATTTGCCAAGCCGTCCACAACTCTCCGTAAGCATTATCTGGATCTGGCAACCGTTCTTGTTTGACTAATAAGTGTCTGCCGTCACTAAATTCGATCGCTAAATTAAAGTTTTTGGCATTAATTATAGCGATCTTGCTAGTATTGCAATCGGCCAAATCGCAGTATTTTATCTTTGCTAAATATTCAAAGACATTACTTGTATCTAAGATAGTTCTCATTTTAAAACTCAAGAGAGGTTGCCTGACTATGCATCGATCGGAGTCAGATCTTGGACTTCATCTAGTCTAGGATAGCTTATTTCTTTTTATTTTCATTGCAACAGCTACACTGGCCATCGCAGTACCAAATCTGCGATTTAGGGGATGAGGTCGCTCCAAATTCAGCATTATTGCCGATGTCAGATAAAAATGCAATCTTTTTTGACAAAGTTTTCTTAGATCGACTCCTAAAATATTTAACATTAGTTAATCTTAAAATTAAGAAATAGTAAAATGCTTAGGTAATAGCTTGAAACATCGCCTAAAATACTGCCAGATTATCAGAGTTTGGCAGCATTATTATGACTCAAATTAATCAGCTCGGTAGAGAGGAGTTGCGTATCAAATATCTAACTCAATTTCAACGTCAATTACTAGAAAAACAACTTAGCATCGAGGTAATTCCTGAATATCGGCAGCGAATCGAAATCATGCTCTTAGCCGATGAGAGCAAAACCCAAACCCAAATCTGTCGGATGTTGAGCTGTTCGCCATTGACAGCCAGACATTGGATCTTCGTTGCCAAATCCGGTCAAGCTCACAATTGGCAAACCCAGCCGATCGGTCGCCCCAAAACCGTCACATCGGACTATTTAAACCGCCTCAAACAATTAGTCATCACCAATCCCAAAGACTTAGGCTATCCATTTTCACGCTGGACGGGACAGTGGTTGAGCAACCATCTGTGCCAAGAATTTGATATTGGGTTGAGTGCTCGGCACATCAATCGGTTGATTGGCGATATCCGAGTTGACGATAAGTTAACAGATCTTGTGGAGTGTCAACAACACCAGCCGCTTGGTTCGCGGAATTTGAAGATTGCCGATCTGTCCGCTCGGCAGCTACAGCCAGAATAGCGACTGGCAAGCGATAGCAACTCCGTCGCGATCGAATCAAACATCACATCGGCATTCGATCGGTCGTGTTGCTGGCGACATTAACTGTTTTTGTTAACTATTTTCTGGTGATTTATGGCTCAAACTCCGCCTGTTGTAACCGTTGCCAGCGATTTACTCGTACAGGCACTCGGGACAGAAATCGCGCTCCCAGATCTGGTAAAAATTCAAGCGCAGACACAGGTGCTGTCGATCGTTCCCGGCACGAGCTTTTGGCAATCTCGCGACGGTAATCCGGGCATTTATATCGTCCTAGCAGGCAAAGTGCGGCTGTTCGATCTTCAGGGTCAGCGGATTGCGACCCTAACTGTCGGCAAAAGTTTTGGGGCGAGTACGCTGTTCCCGACTGACGATTTGCGTCACTACGTCGCTAAAGCCGCGCTCGTCGTCGGCGGGACAGAAATCTTGCTGGGATTTATCGATCGAGACTGTATCGAGTCTTGGTGGCATCAATATCCAGCGATCCAAGATCGTTTATCCGAGCGTGCGCGCCACCTCGAAGCCATCCTCAGTGGCGATCGCGAGCCATCGGCTCTACACCAGCCCCAGCGGGGGCTACAGCCCCGCCTGCCACTAGTCGATGTCCCCTTGCGTACGAGCGTACCGAGCGCGCCGTCAAGTGCCGCAGCTCCCGCAGTTCCCCCGCCAGTCGCACCCGATCGCTTCAAGCAAGCTTATTTCCCGACTCCCAGTCAAAAGCTCGGACAATGGTGGAAAAAAGTTACCCATGCTTATCCCTTCTACGCTCAACAAAGTGCCTCCGATTGTAGTGCCGCTTGTGTGGTGATGGTCGGTCGGTATTGGGGGCGCGAGTTTAATATCAATCGGCTCCGCGAACTGGCGTATGTCAGTCGCGATGGCGCGTCGCTCAAAGGATTGGCGACTGCGGCGGAGAGTCTGGGGTTTAATAGTCGTCCAGTCAAAGCTAGTTTCGATCGATTGGCAAACCAACAGTTGCCGGCCATCCTGCACTGGGAGCGCAAACATTATGTGGTCGTCTTCGAGATTACCCCCCAACATGCGATTATCTGCGACCCCGCGATCGGCCAGCGCAAATTGACCCATGCCGAATTTAACCAGGGTTGGACGGGTTATTGTCTGCTGCTCGAACCCACCCTTGCGCTCAAACAGACGCCAGGGCAATCGACGGATTTTTGGCAGTTGTTTCAGCTCGTCAGGCCGCACCGGACGGTAATTGCCGAGATCTTTATCGCGTCGATCGTGCTCCAGATTTTTGGGCTGATTTCACCGATCTTTACGCAGCTCATTCTCGATCGAGCGATCATTCACAAATCTGATAGTAGTCTGGCGACGTTTGGCGTCGGGTTGCTAATTTTTGGCGGCTTCCAGATTGGAATGACTGCCTTGCGACAATATTTAATGGCGCAGACTGCCAACCGGATCGATGCCGCGCTAGTGATTGGCTTTATTCGCCATACGTTTAGTTTGCCATTGAGTTATTTTGATTCGCGACACGTTGGGGATATTATCTCGCGGATCCAAGAAAATCATAAGATTCAAAGTTTTATCACCGGGCAATCTTTGGGCGTACTGCTCGATCTGATGTCGGTGTTTGTCTATGCCACGCTAATGTTTATCTATAGTTGGAAGTTGGCACTGGTAACGCTGATTTCGATTCCGCCGTTTCTGATCTTGACCTTTGCTTCGACGCCATTTTTGAAAAAGATGTCGCGGGAAATCTTTAATGCTTCAAATGCCGAAAATAGTTATCTGATCGAAGCCCTGAATGGCGTACGGACGGTCAAATCGATGTCGGTGGAGAAATCCGTCCGCTGGAACTGGGAAGAACGCTTGAACAAAGAAATCAAGCAAAGCTATCGCGGCCAAATTATGGGGATTAAAATCCAGATGATTAGCTCGACGATTAATACAATTAGCAGCACGGCACTAATTTGGGTCGGGGCATCGTTGGTGATTTCCGGCGAATTTACGATCGGTCAATTATTTGCGTTTAATATGCTCTCGGCTAACGTGATTAGCCCTTTTCAACGCTTGGCCGGACTGTGGAATAGCTTACAAGAAGTTGGGATCGCGATCGAACGGTTGTGCGATGTGATTGAAGCTAAACCGGAAGAAGACCGCGACGATCGCCGTCAACCGATCGGCAAACTCCAAGGTTATGTCAAATTCAAGAATGTCACTTTCCGCTATAACAAAGATGCCGATGCCAATATTCTCGAAAATATTAATTTTGAGATTCAACCGGGGCAAACGATCGCGCTAGTGGGTCGTAGTGGCTCTGGTAAAACGACCCTATCTAAATTAATTTTAGGACTCTATCAACCGACTAGTGGCTCGATCGACATCGATGGCAAAGATCTCTCGACTATTTCTTTGCATTCCTTGCGATCGCAAGTTGGTGTTGTCGATCAAGATACATTTTTATTTGGTGGCACTGTCAAGGACAATTTAACCCTAGCGATGCCAGGAGCTAGTTCCGAACAAATCCAGCGGGCTGCCGAACTCGCTGGTGCGGATGAATTTATCAATAAGATGCCGATGCGCTACGACACCGAAATTGGTGAAGGTGGCAGCATGTTATCGGGCGGACAACGCCAACGACTGGCGATCGCCCGCGCCTTATTAAATAATCCCCGGCTCCTAGTTTTTGATGAAGCAACTAGTAGCTTGGATACCGAATCAGAACAAATCATTCAACGTAATTTAGAGAAGATTCGGCGCAATCGCAGCACGATTATTATCGCTCATCGCCTTTCGACGGTGCAAAATGCCGATCTAATTCTGGTGCTCGACAAAGGTGTATTAATTGAGAGCGGCAACCATCATCAATTGATGGCCAAGCGCGGTACATACTATCATTTAAATCAGCAGCAAGTAGTCACCCTGCAAGATTAGATTCCAATCTCTACCGATCGCAATATTTAATACTGAAAAGGTTATAAAGCTGGATTATTTAAGGCGAATCAAAAGGATTTACCTGACTAATTCGATCCTCTAAGCTTAATATAAAAGGCAGTTATCAATTATCAATTATCAATTTTTAAACCGTTCTTATGCTTGCTAATCAGTCCTCAACACCAGTTATCAAAATTTTTTTAGT
The DNA here is from genome assembly GCF_031423935.1 of Chamaesiphon sp. VAR_69_metabat_338. Taxonomy (NCBI): domain Bacteria; kingdom Bacillati; phylum Cyanobacteriota; class Cyanophyceae; order Gomontiellales; family Chamaesiphonaceae; genus Chamaesiphon; species Chamaesiphon sp. VAR_69_metabat_338. Next base: position 6,184 of record NZ_JANPGM010000184.1, on the reverse strand, counting down.
TGACGATCTGCGAGTTGTCCGCGAAAAAGTCAAGGAGATTCTCCAGCCACATCGAGATATTCAAATCGTCGGCATCGCGACAGATGGGGATAGTGCGATCGAGCAACTCGAATATTTGCAGCCGGATACGATTTTACTCGATCTCGATATGCCTCATCTCGATGGTTGGGCAACCGCGCGCATTATCAGTCACGAATACCCCCACATCGACATCATTATTCTCAGCAGTTCGATCGACGATCGAGCCGATCGTCCGGCGATTCCTAGCATCAAAGAATTTATCGATAAAAGCAATATCGAGGACATCGCTAGCAAAATTCGCGCCGTACGCGATCGCCAGCCCCGCAATCGTCCCAGTCAGCTGGCTGTGAATCCCAAAGACGATCGCTTTACGCTCCAAAATTCGGCAATTAGTCGGATCGATCGAGATCGGTTTAACGATAATTTTCCCAGTCAATTCGTCACGTCGATCGCCCAGACTAGCCTCACAAAACTCAATGATTGGTCGAATTCTGCCAAAGAATTAATCGATATGATGCCGCTGCCCTGGACGCGGGGCTTGTTATATTTGCTGATAATCTTTTTGGGAATAACGATTCCGTGGGCGTGTTTGTACCGGATGGATGAAATCGGGATCGCGCGCGGGCGATTAGAAGCCAAAGGATCTACCCTCAAACGCGAAGCCGATATTGAGGGCAGCGTCGCCGTTCTCAAAGTTTATGTCAAAAAGGGCGATCTCGTGAAAGCCGGACAGGTCATTATGGAACTCGATGCTCGCAATGTGCGCGAACAAATTTCCCAAAATCAGCTCAAACTTAATGGCGAACAACAACAACTAGATCGATTGCTCGCCATTGAAAATCAAGTTGGTTTGGGAACGAGTGCCCAACAGCAGCAAAATCAAGCCCAGCTCCTCGAAAAACAATCCCAAATCGCCCAAGCCCAACAAAGTCTCGCCACCCTCGCCGCTAATTCTCACAATCAAATTGCGGAGAAATTAGCCCAGCTCAACCAAGCCAAACAAGCCTTAGTCGATCGTCAATCCAGTGACAATCTCCAGAAGGCCGAAAAGCTCACGCAAGTGCGCCAAGCCGAGCAAGCGGTAGTCGATGCCCAAACCAACCATCTCATCGCTCAGAATCGGTTTAAAGACGCTCAGAACGAACGGCTGCGCTATCAAAGACTCTATGAAACCGGCGCGATTTCGGAAGTCAAGGCTAGAGAAGTAGGCAGTGTTGCGCTGGAAAAAAACCAACTGTTTACCCAAGCTTTTGCCAGTCTCCAGCAAGCAAAATTGCGCGTCAAAGAACAACGCGAAAATTACCAAAAACTGCTGCAACAGGGTCAGTCGGATGTCGCGCAAGCCAAGCTGAGACTAAAAGAACAACAGGAAAGCTATCAAAGCGTCATTGCTAAAAATCAAGCAGAGATCGCTCAAGCCAAATTAAGAATTACCGAACAACAACGCGGTGCTCAAAGTTTAACTAAAGGTGGCAATATTGCCGTACTGAAAACAGAGCAACAATTCAAAGAAATTCAGAGCCAAATTGCGACCTTGAAATCAGAGATCGAGCGCGATCGCGCGCAGGGGCAATCGCTATTGGCTCAACTCAAAAAATATACGATCCAAGCCGATCTCGACGGCACAATTTTCGATCTGCCGATCGCGCGTGAAGGCTCAGTCGTTCAGCCCAAGCAGCTCCTAGCGGAAATTGCCCCGGCGACAGGCGATCTGATTTTTAAAGGTGAAATTCCCGCCAACCAAAGTGAATCATTGCGTTCGTCTCCGGACACAGCTCAAGTTGCGAGCAACGTTCAAAAAGATGTCAAACTCAAGTTCGATGAATTTCCGTTTGAAAGTTATGATGTCGTGCCCGGAAAATTGGCTTGGATCGCGCCCACCTCTAAACTCAGCCAGGGAGCAACAGGTGGTACCGTTGCTAGTTATGATATAGAGGTTCAACTCGGTCGATCGTGCATCAAGCACGAACAAAGGTGTATTCCCTTCAAATCAGGTCAACCAGCAACGGCAGAAATCGTGATTCGCAATCGCCGCATCATCGATTTTATTCTCGACCCGTTCCGGAAGCTGAATAATGGCAGTCGCTAGTTCGCGCCAGAAATTACGACGATCGACTAATTAATACCGAACATTGTTTCTATAAAATAAGTTTTAGTTAGCGCGAGTAAGTAGAGTCAATAATGGTAGCAAATGTAAATATCGATCCCAGTTCCAAGATTAGCGATCGAGATTTGATTTATGAAGCCAAACTGAAGGGCAAAATCCCCGAACTCATGCGGGGCGTTATCCGCCGCAAAACGATCGAACGCCAAGTCAAACAAGCTGGCATCAGTCCCACTGTTGAAGACTTGCAAGCCGCAGCCGATCGCTTTCGGCTCTTCCATCAGTTAGAAACCACCGAAGCTACTAAAAAATGGTTGGACGAAAGGTTTCTTTCACTCGATGATTTTGAAGACATCATTACTCAAGATCTGTTGTCTGAGCGACTAGCCCAGCATTTATTCGGCGATCGAGTCGAGAAATTATTCTACCAAAACTTACTCGATTATTGCACTGCAACGATCTATGAAGTGATTTTAGAAGATTACGAGCTGGCAATGGAAATCTACTACTCCTTGCAAGAGGGCGATCTCAGTTTTACGGATGTGGCACAACAATATATTACCGCCCCCGAACTCCGGCGGCGCGGTGGCTACGTCGGTAAGGTCGTCCGCAAACAACTGCGCCCCGAACTAGCTGCCGCTATTTTTGCCATCAAGCAGCCCCAACTACTCGAACCGATCGTGACTGCGGTGGGCATTCATCTGATTCAAGTCGAGGAGATCGTCGAACCAAAATTGGACGCACCACTGCATCAGCAGATTTTGAATGAATTATTCGATCGGTGGTTAGTCGAGACAATCGCTGCCGATCCCGAATACAGTCAGATTCAGATCTAAGTCTCGATCGTAATTCCAATTCCTGCGGATCCCCTATATAAGCGAAGTCCCGTCGCCATCACCCCGCCATCGCCGCTGGCTCTGGCGGAGTGATGGCGACAAGGGCTTGAGCTAGTATCACAAGTCTTTATGTAGATAAATATCCCGAATGTCGTTCGGAACCGCCGCTTCGAGCTGTTCGTAGCCTGCGGCTAAATAGGTGGGAATCTCCCCAGTCGAAATTTTTTGGCCTTCACCTTGCAGGTATGCAGAAATCCGCTGCTCGTTCCATTTAAGACTTTCGGTCATCACCACAATCAACCGCGATAGTGGCGGAATCGCGTCGAGTCCGCGTTCGAGATAACATCTCAGTGGTGGCGGTGCTTCGGCTAAAGTGGAGCGAATGTGGCTTGCAGTGGGAACTTCCACCCGATCGATCGTGCTGCCAGTAATATCCATCAACCAACTTTGCCAGTTTGTCGCTTCGAGATCGGTAGCCAGTTGCACCCGTCCGAGTTCGGCAAAAATTTGTCGCCAAGCGATCGCAAACAGGTAATCTGCCTGAGCTTGGGACTCTACCGCTTGTTGGACGACACTATGGACGATCGCGCCATAGCGACAAAACAATGCTGTGAAAAATTTACCCTGTTCGGGATGGAGCTGATGCAAGCCGACTAACTCACGATCGCTACGATCGGCTAAAGATTGTAAAATCTCGTGGTTGGCTTCGGCGAAAGTGGGGATGGACAACATCTTTAAATCGTTGACAGTTAACAGTTGCGGCTCAAACTCCAGTTTGAGTACCAGTTGACGAGAGTAAAAGACCGCGATGTGCAAGTGGGATGTTCCCGCCTAGTTCGACACATCAGGACGAGAGTCGATCGTTTAACCTGCGTTTGGGATCGGACTAGCCCCGATTTTAAGCGGTGGGGGGCCGGAGCAGTCAATATTCGTGAAGACGAACTGACGTTAGTTTACCATCCGATCTCCAAACTACTAGATCGGGTTTTACACTAGTGACAGGCACGATATATTGAGCTTACAGAATCATCTCATCAGTTAAATTTATTTATATGCAATCCGCTCCCGCTCCCAATCGAATGCGCAACTTTGCGATCGCGACAATTGCGATCGTCCTCGCGATTGCCCTCGCCTTAGGCGTGCGATCTCAAAACTTTGGCTCTAGCCTTGAAGCCCAAGCCACTCAGGCACAACCGATCGACATCGCCTTAAGCAATGGTAAGCCCACCTTGATGGAATTTTATGCCAATTGGTGTACCAGTTGCCAAGCAATGGCTCCAGATTTAGCCACCATCAAATCCCAATTTGGCGATCGGATGAACTTCTCGATGCTCAATGTCGATAACACCAAGTGGCTCCCAGAAGTGACTAAATACCGCGTTGACGGCATTCCCCACTTTGTCTTTTTCGATAGTAAGGGTAAAGTCCTCGCTGAAGCGATCGGCGAACAACCCCGCCAAATTCTCGAAACTAAACTCACCGCTCTGATCGCCGGAGCGACCCTCGCCGACACCGCCACCACCACCACTGGCGAAGTCTCCAAATTCACCCCCAAAGTCGTCCCCAGCGGCGATGTTCGCAGCGAAGATCCCCGCGCGCATGGAGCTTAAATTAGGGGGTAGGGGATAGGGGATAGGGAATAGTGAATAATGGATAGATTGTATTTATACAATCGTCCCTCCGTTCTGTCTCCCAGTCTCCCAGTCCCCTCGTCCCCCAGTCCCCTAATCCCTACCCCCTATCCCCTATCCCCTATCCCGTGTCCCAAATTATCATTATCGGCGGTGGCGCGGCGGGTTTCTTTGCGGCAATTACCTGCGCGCAAACTTATCCCGATACTCGCGTTACCTTGCTCGAAGCTGGCAAATCGCCTCTGGCTAAGGTCAAAATATCTGGTGGGGGTCGATGTAATGTCACTCATGCCTGTTTCGATCCCGTTGCGCTCGTGCAGCATTATCCACGCGGCAATAAAGCATTGCGGGGTGCTTTCACGCGGTTTCAGCCGCAAGATACGATCGCTTGGTATGCCGCGCGTGGCGTCCGGCTCAAAACCGAAGCCGATGGGCGGATGTTTCCGACTACCGACGACTCGGAGACGATCGTCAGTTGTCTCATGGACGCAGCAGCGAAGGCTGGTGTCAAAATCTGGACGGGTGAAGCCGTGGCCGAAATTAGCCCCCAACAGCCATCCGGCTGGTCGGTAGCTCTCAAATCGGGGACGGTATTAACCGCCGATCGAGTCTTGCTCGCGACAGGTAGCAATCCCAGTGCCCACAAGTGGGCGCAACAATTAGGACACTCGATCGCAACTCCCGTCCCATCGCTATTTACCTTCAATATCCCCGATCCGCGTTTGGCAAATCTGGCTGGCGTGAGCGTCAAAGCTGCGACTGTCAAGTTAGCTGGAACAGGTAAAAATGCCTTAACTCAAACCGGCGCACTCCTCATTACCCATTGGGGTGTCAGCGGCCCCGCCGTGCTGAAATTATCGGCTTGGGGCGCGCGATCGCTAGCGGAATCTCGTTATCAAATGACACTCTCGATCGATTGGTTGCCCGATTATCGCCCCGACAAGTTGCGAGAACTGATTTTAGCAGTCAAAGCTCAGTTACCTCAAAAAACGATCCAGAATAGTTGTCCTGTGCCGATTCCCCACCGCTTGTGGGAATCTTTGACTAGTTATATCGGCATTCAACCGAGCGACAGATGGGCGGGATTAGCAAATAAAACACTCGATCGATTAATTAACGAACTCAATCGTGGCGAGTATCAGATCGCCGGCAAGGGCGTATTTAAGGAAGAATTTGTCACCTGTGGCGGTGTCGATCTCAAGTCGGTAAATTTCCAAACGATGGAAAGCAAAGTTTGTCCTGGTTTGTATTTTGCCGGCGAAATTCTAGATATAGACGGGGTGACTGGTGGTTTTAACTTTCAGAGTGCTTGGACGACTGGCTATCTGGCAGGATTAGCTATGGGCGGGTAGTGCAGATCCCGATCGATTTTACTCGGCATATCGCTGCCACCACGGCCTATTGATACTCGGAAATTCTTGGGCTAATTTGCTAATAATTTCATCGGGTGCGAGTGGATTCGCTAGATCGATCGTCGAGATCGATTCGTCTGCACCAATTGCTTCAAATGCTGCTAGTTGGCTATCGAGCATTTCTGCTGTCATAAAATGGTCGGGTCTGGCTTTAAGCCTTCGTTGTAGCTCTAGTTTGGG
>NZ_JANPGM010000183.1:0-12033 GCF_031423935.1 Chamaesiphon sp. VAR_69_metabat_338 | reverse complement strand
CGAGAACATACTCGATCGGAATCGCCCAACTAGAATTATGAATTTGTTCTTTTAGCTCATCGCTGGCTGTCGCGCCATTTTCGAGAATTTCGGACGTATCCCATAGCGGATTGGCATGAACGCCATTAATGCCAATTAAGTCGCCAGATCGATCGACTAACGGCCCGCCACTCATCCCCTTGCGGATCGCCGCATCAAATCCGATTCCATAGCCACCGACAATGGCAATTGGCAACATATGTGTAATTTGACCATCAACAGTATCTAGACCCCAGGGAGCCTTCTCCAGGTCATTCAGATGGCGATCGACTTTATCATTGGTACCGATCGGAAATCCTGCCGCCCAGACGCGATCGCCAATCTTAGGTGCTACTGTCGCTAATTTGGCAGTAATGTAACTGCGCTGGTGACTTTGAAACCGCAGCATGCTCAGGTCGCGGTTGTGTCTAGTGGGTGGAGCGATTAAAGCGGCTGCATAGATCTGACCGTCGTGGGTTTGCAATTGATAGGGAGCACTGCTAGCCTGCACGACATGAGCATTGGTAATGACTGTATACACTCGATCGTGTCGTTCGAGTAACACCCCCGAACCAATACGTTCGCCATGTGCGATCACTTTGATCGAAATCGCGCGCAGATGTCGCTGAATTTTTTGCTCTGGAGTGACTCCTAACTCAGACACTACAAAGGATTGAGTCAAAATTCTCGGCAGCCCGAGCGTCAAGATGGTGACGTACAACATTGGTACTAGCCTAGCAATCCAGTATTGCCATTCGAGCGCGGTTATTCGTTCGCGGAGCGTCCGCTTGGCGGAATCATGTGGGGCGATCTTAGACATTATAAATAGGATCGGAGTGAAAACCGTAAGCTTGTAGACATGTATTTCACTATTGATGTTCTAGGATAAATGATAGTGCTGTTGTAAATTACGCTCGGGAATAAAATACATGTTGGAACTATACCAATTTGAATTGTCGCAATTTTCGGAAAAAGTTAGATTAGTGCTGGACTATAAAGGGTTAGCATACCGCAAAATTGAAGTCTTACCAGGTATGGGGCAATTGGAATTATTTCGGCTGTCGGGACAAAGACAAGTACCCGTATTAAAAGATGGGAATAAAGTTATTGCTGACTCTACCGCGATCGCGCTCTATTTGGACAAGACTTATCCAGATCGCCCAATTATACCTACAAATCCTCAACAAAAAGCAACCTGTTTGCTACTAGAACAATGGGCTGATGATTCGATCGGTAGCAAGGGTCGGACGATTTTGTTAGAAAGCCTTAAAAGTAGCAGCCTACGTACATCTATTTTACCAACTGGCACCCCGGATGTGCTCAAAAATCTCATTGGCGCGATTCCGCGAGAAGCGATCGATCTACTGGGTTTGGGCGTCGGGTTGACACCAGACTCGATTAAAGCCGCCAAAGCCGAGATGCATCGCAGTCTCGAATCGATCTGTATGCTATTGTCTCAAAATTCTTCCGCTTATCTGACTGGGGATACCCCTACTCTAGCCGACTTGACGGTCGCAGGATTGAGCCTCCTGCTCAAAATTCCGGAAGGCCCCTATCTGGATATCCCATTCAATCTCAAGGGCAAAGGTATTCCTGGGTTTGCAGATAATCCAGATTACGATCTATTTTTTACTTGGCGGGATAAGTTGTATGCTGACTTCCGCAAACCCCATACTCCCAATATTAATAATTCGGGCGCAGCACCAGCCACGACGCCAACAACGATCGCGATCGATTAGTTGTTAACCAGATCTTAAGTTTCCCACGCAGTTTGTCGCTGCTAAATATCCTCGTTAGTTCCGGCTAGCGAGGATATTTCGATTTATGGCAATGACGATCGCAGTTCTCTTCAAGCAGCAGGATCGAGTTTTAACCATGTAGCGATTTACTAGCTTGATTCAGCCACTTAGCTAGGGTTGCAATCTTCGCATTTTTGCTACTACATATTTTTTGATTGGCACGATCGACGCTAGCATTTGAGTCTAGCTCTCAAGGAACATAAATCACAGTGTTATTCGATCGACAGCTACTGACGAATTACAATTAGAGTGTTATTGTCAATAGTATAATGGCTGAACTAATGCATGGATGGCAACAGATCGAAGGTATTTTCAGCATTAAGTTCGAGATTTGCAAATTTTAGATAACCCCGAATCGTGATGAAATATAGATCTTTTGCCGCAATCTTTAGTGGCACAGCTTCAATGGTACTGATGAGTAATGCTGCCAATGCAGTTACCTTGAGTGGTTATGATACCAATCCTGTTAATGATATTCGATTGTTGAATCCCGTTAACTCTCAAACTGCGTTCGGCAATTTTTCAGCAAACTTGGATAGTGCAACTGTGACCACTGAAAGCTTTGAAACTACCGCCACCCCCAATGGTTCTTTTATTGATGGGCTAACTACACAGATTTCTGGAATAACAGCTAACTTTTCGTACAAAAAGGATAGTGGTGCTTCTGCTAATGGTGGTGCTTCAACACAAGTACAGCAGACAAGTATCGGTGGGGTTCTTGGGAATGGAGCCTACCCAACTGATAACGTTCGATTCATTTCAATCAACAGTTCCAACAACCTATCCATCAATTTCAGCTCTTCGATCGCTGCCTTTGGCTACTTTGGCACAGATTTGGGAGATAGCGGTAATATCTTAACCATGCAGTTTTTCAATGCAAATAACACTCTAGTTAGTTCGCAAGTTATCGGCAGTACTGGTTCAGCCAACAGTTCACAGTTCTTCTTTGGTTTTATTGCGGATAGTCCATCCGAGGAATTTAACCGAGTTGTGTTTTCCAATAGTGCCAGCAATGATGCGATCGGTATCGACCAAATCAAAATTGCTACACCAACTCAGGTTAAGACTAAAATACCCGAACCGGCTTCGGTTTGGGGAACCTTACTCTGTGGTGGCTGTTTGGTAGCAATTAAGCGGAGATTGAAACGAGTCTAGATTAGCGATTGCGGGACTGCGATCTCTAATTAGACTCGTTCTACTGCTTGATAGTCGCGACAATCGATCGCCGCTTCCGAACAGGCCACCTGGGGATTGACGGTACATTTGAGATAGCAACTATTGGTGAAATATTTGCACTTGTAACAAGGCACTCGGTGCAGCCGTTGCACGGTTACAAGTCCGGTTTGACACTGGGCGATAATCGTCCAGCAAGTAATCGAGGCAATTCCCCAAGCCAAAATAGCGTAGATGAAAATCATTAGTTAATTCAACTCCAGACGAATGCATCGAAGTAGTGAATGAACGGATGCTAGCACACCGATCGAGGCTAGATTGTCGCTATTTAATATAAATTTTTATAAGTAAGCTCTACTCGATCGATCGCCAATCGCAGATTGAATTAGGGATGAGATCGCGCTTACTCTTCAGCACGGATGCCGGTAAAGTATTCAGGTTCGTTACCTGGAATCCACTTGATATTACAGCCGATACTGGGGCGTTGATTGGCATCGACCTCTTTACCAGCTAGTAGAAACTCGATCGCGTGGCGCAAATCTTGCCCCGTGACTGGTTTACCATTCGAGGGGCGACTATCATCTAATTGGCCGCGATAAGCCAAATGGCGATCGCCATCGAATAAAAAGAAGTCAGGCGTACAAGCTGCCGTATACATTTTGGCCACAGCTTGGCTGGCATCCGCACAGACCGGAAAATTAAACCCTTCAGCATGGGCTAAGGCTGCTAAATGTTCGGGAGCATCGTCGGGATATTTCTCGATGTCATTGGGGCTAACTGCCACCATTGCCAATCCTTGGGCACTATAGTCTTTGCCGATCTGTGCCAGTTGAGTTTGGACGTGTTTGACAAACGGACAATGCACTGAAATAAACATTACCAGCAACGCTGGTTTGCCTGTAAATGTAGCTAGTGAGATCGTTGCGCCACTAACAACATCCACAAGCTGAAAATCTGGCGCACTCACGCCCAAAGCTAACATCGTCGATGCAGTTCGTACCATAAGCTAATCTACTCTCCCTTGGGCGCAGTGCCTGACAAGATCTTTGACGCTTACTAGCGTAGCTTAATTGCGATCGCCAATGGCACCTCAGGCTTTAATTGCATAGAGCGGTAGCAAAGACTGTAACAGTCCAGTTGCGGCCTTGCCATATTCTTCTAGCTCGACGAGTAGCTCGACCGCACACGTCATGCTTTCCTCCAGTTGTGACATGCTGGGATAAGCTTTGAGAACTTCTAATAAGAGATCGTCGAGCTGATACTCGCGCATGGTGTTGACTGACTGACTGCTGAAATTAAAATCAGGTCGGAGCATCACCAAAAGAATGATTTTGGCACGCAATGGATTGCTGTAGCTCATCACCGTCTGCCGCAAGCTGAAGGAGTCGTACTCGGGTACTTGATATTCTGCTTCTGGTGTAACTTCAGCATTCCCAAAATTGCCGACTTCTGACAAATTTGGATCGTAATATGTCTCGTAAGCAGATTCATCGATATCGGCACTAGCGGCGGATACTTCTGCAAATTGTTGAGTGGCTAGAGGTGCATAGGCGCGCTCTAGTGCCGAGGGCACGACTTGACTGGTGAATGCTTGAGTCGGTGCTGGTGTATAAGCGCGCTCTAGCGCGGATGGCACGGGTTGACTGTTGTAGTTAGCTTGGGTTGGTTCTGGGGCATAGGCGCGCTGAAGTGCAGAAGGTACGCCACGATCGCTGTTATCTGAGTAGGTGGGTTCGGGATCGACCTGCGGAGCTGGTGGTGACTGGGGTCTACCAGCGTGTTCTTGCCGAAATTCAGGATATAATTGCCCGATCGCTAGATAAATTACTTTAGCAATTTCGATATATTGCTTGGGCTTATTAACTGTCTTAATCAGATTTTGCAACAGTAATCTAAACCGATCGAGCGTAGTATGCTCTCTCAGGATTTGTTCGATTAAATACTGAAAATTAATCGATTCTAAATATTCAGTATCTTTCTCCCATCTGCTCGTACACAGGCAATACAGCATTTTTTTAATGCGAACTGCTTCTTGATGTTTATCTAAGTAGTTAACGACTTGTTGAAGTAAATTTGGGTCATTAATCCTCATGAAGTTAACCAGCTTTAATATCTAAGTTTAGGTCGAACGATGCAATTTAAAATCTTATCTGTCGCTCTGACGCATTTAGCCGTACAGATTGGTAGATGTTGATGCTTGAACTAGGAAGTTGGCAGATGAAGTCGAACTATCGGCGAGCCGAAGTTGTTAGTTGGAAGCAGTGGCGATCGAACAAACACGATCGATCTCTCTTAATCTTTACAACTTCTCATATTGTTCCCAGGCAAGCTGCATCGCTAACTCATAACTTAAACTTTGTAGCCAGTGTCGAGCTAACTGACGGTAATTATGCTCGTGTTTGGGCTACCTTAGCCAAATTACCGCGATCGATCGCGATCTGGAGTTCGATATCTTCACCACCACCGAGCGACCGCGTGACTTCGCCCAATACTAAGGGCTGTGAAAGTCCTGGCTGGGGATGGATCGTCGTCCGCGCGCGAATCTTGAGTTGTCGATCGACCGCACCAGATCGACCGTAGGAATATAAATCGGCTGCGGCTTGGCGTAATGTTGCTTCCAATCCCGTTTCGCTAATTGGTGTTTGCACGACGATCGTCGCTCGATCGCTACCGTTATCATAAATTAGGGAATAATGTGCGGCACCAGGAACATTGGTATGGACGATTGGCACTAAACTGAGGGCAAATAATCCCGCCGTCAGTACGCCCATAAAGCCCGTCGCACCCACCAATCGGTACTTAAACCCCCATTTTAAGACCAAGGCCAAGATCGTCACGCCAGCGAACGCTAGGGTGGCAATTCCCGACCATTGACAGTATTTAAGAAAGTCAGCAGTTGAAATCATCTAAGTTGGGAGTTGGGAGTTGGGAGTGGCGGCTGAAATCACGCGGAGGTTTCCTCCGCATGTGTTTCAGTCAAGACAGGGAGTTGGCAGTAGTCTGAAGGAATGAGGCCGATATCCATCATCTAGACTTCAATCGATAGCAATCGCATTGCTATTCAGCTTCGTTAGTAACAAAATCGGCAAGTTTAGCTTCTCCAGTCATTTGGAGTGCTGCTTTGAGCGTATGCCAGCCGAGGTTGGCACATTTAATTCGCACGGGAAATTGAGCCACGCCTTTCATCACATTGAGTTTGCGTTGCGCTTTGGGAAATTCTGTTTCCCCTTTCATCATCCCTTGAAAGGTAGCGATTAATTCTTGTGCTTCGGCGATCGTCTTACCAGTTAAGGCTCCTGCCATCAGATCGACAGAAGCCAAGGCAATCGCACAACCTTCACCTTCAAATTTGACATCCTCGATCCGCTCGCCACTAGCATCGAGTTGCAGTGTCAACTCGATCGTATCGCCACAAGATGGATTGTGCCCTTTTTGATAGCGATCGATCGGATTGGTTTTACCGCGATGGGTGGGCTTTTTATAGTGTTCGAGAATAACCTGTTGGTAGAGATCGCGTAAATTAGTCGTGTTCATAGCAATTTGAGCAGATCGATCGATAACCGGATCTCTATTATCGTCGATCGCTACTGCACTAGCTAGTTACTTAGTGTACTGGAGGATATTAAATAGCCCGCTAAATGGTGACAGAATCGAGCTGAAACCGTCGCCAATCCGAGTCAGGTTATTGCGCCCGATGACGATCGTATCGTTATTTTGCAGACGGGGATTGTTCTCAGCATCAATCCCTCTGGCAAAGTTGAGTTTGATCAACCGTTTGGTCACAGTACCATTGGGATTGAGGCGGATTAGATCGACCTCATTCTTGTTAGCACGGATGTTGTTAAAACCACCGGCGAGGAGGATTGCTTGATTGAGAGTGGTATTGGAGGGGACATCCCGACTACCACCAGAAATACCAGCTTCACCAATGACATTGACCTTGATCGTTGTGGGCGACAAGGTTGAAGATGCTACGACATCGACATCTTGTGCGTTTGGATTCTGCGCGACGGGGATAAAGATGCGATCGCCTTCTTGGAGGATGATATCTTGACTGGTATCCCCTTGTTGGATCAGTTTAAACAAGTTTAGCGATATTTTTTGTTCGCCAGCACGGGTCGTCCGAATCAATTGAATTTGACGAATATCCGCAGTGGGTTTGATCCCCGATGCAGATTGAATGGCATTGGTGACAGTCGGCAGCGAGACAGCTCCAGTTAACTGAGTGCTGTTATTGGTTGTGTTCGCAGCTCCAGTTACCGTGTAAGTACCGGGACGATTGACTTCACCCACAACAACTACTCTTGGTGGGTTGATTGCCTGTGGGCCTAAATTGGAAGCAGCAACTAGAGTGCTATTGGCACTATTAATCTCATTGGCGGTAGGGAGCAGGATCGTATCGCCATCTTGGAGGATGATATCTTGACCGAAATCCCCAGCTTTGAGCAGATTCAGTAAGTTAATGGGTACGGTTTGACCGTTACCAGTCCGCGTATTCCGTCTGACCTTAATTCGGCTCAGATCGGCAGATGCGGTACTCCCACCAGCAATTTTGATGGCCTCTGTCAGCGTGGGCGGGGTGACGCGTCCGCCAGTACCTGCTGCTGCACCACCAGCACTTTCACCTCTGAGCGTATAAGTACCTGGTTTGCCGACTTCACCTAAGATCGCGACTTTGACAGTAGCATCTTGATTGGCTAAATTAGAACCAGCCAACCGCAATCTATCTGCGGTATTTACACCTTCCGAACGGGCAATGTAAATAGTATCGCCATCTCTGAGCGTAATATCCTGAGATGTGTTGCCGCGCTGAAGGACATCAAAGATATTCACTGAGAAAATTCTGCCAGTTGCCGCCCGTCGGACTTGAACTTGGCGGAGATTTGCCGTCTGAGTGGTACCACCTGCGAGTTGAATTGCTTGGCTGATCGTCGGGAACTTGCGGTTTTCAGCAGAGAAGGGAATCGTATAAGAACCAGAGCGAGTGACTTCACCCGCGATCGCAAATTGCACCGGACGCGGTGCGAGTACGCTAATGGTCACGATCGGACGTTTGACATAGCGAGAGAAATAATTCGTCAGCAATCCTGACGCTTTCTGGACTGTCAATCCTTGCACGGGAATCGACCCGATTACGGGCAGGTTGATCGAACCATCGCCGAGAACGTAAAACTCGCCACTATATTCAGGCACATTGAAAATATCTACCCGCAATCTATCGCCAGCACCCAAGGTGTAGGAATCGGCAAAATTGCCAGCAGGTACAGCAACGCGGCGATTTTGAGCGGGTTTAGCAGGAGCTTTTGGTTTGGCGGCTTTTTTGACTGGGGTTTGCGCGACCTTTGCCGGGATGGCTTTGACTGGAGTACTTGACTTCCCGGCTGGGGCTGGCACACTCATTGCCACTGACTGAAAATTGACGATCGCCAACACTGGCAGTAGGCCAGCAATCGTGCCCTTGTACATATAAGTCCGCAAACTAGCAGTATTCATAACAATTTATATAGTTAGTTATCTTTTAGAATCAGTATTTAGGTCTAGTTTAAGGCTTAGACCTCGGTTCGATCTTCGGTCGTTTAGCGTACCTGTAGAATTCTAGTACTAAACAAGTGGCGTGGATCGGGTTTTGAACGGACGGGCAGGATAGACAAATCGATTGAGAAGCTGCTGAGCGATCGCAATCGGGCAAAGTGACTAGAATCTGCTGTGTTCTGACGACGCTAAACCGCAAATTGATGTTCCCAAAACTAGCCAAGAGCCAAGTTTTGGGATGATTTTTGCCGATCTGTTTAAGTATGCCCACTCGTTGGCGCAGCCTACCATAGGTAATCGCCAAAAAATAGCTCCCGATTTTAAATCGGCGGTAATCGCCCCAACAAATCGGAGCGGTGTACGCGCCATAATCTAACCCACCAAACGCGATCGGGAAGTGTTAACGTAAGATTGGGCAATTTATACTATAGATTCTGATGTTGCCATCTCCAAAAAAAGTTGTCGTGGGACTCTCTGGCGGGGTAGACAGTTCTGTCGCTGCCGCGATTTTGTGCGAGCAAGGTTATGATGTCATCGGTCTGACCTTGTGGTTGATGCGTGGGAAGGGTCAATGTTGCTCCGAAGGCATGGTCGATGCGGCGAAAATTTGCGAGCAATTAGGCATTACCCATCAGATTGTCGATAGTCGCGATACTTTCGAGCAATATATTATCGATTATCTGGTGGCAGGCTACGAAGCTGGTATTACCCCACTACCTTGCTCGCAGTGCAATAAGGCCGTGAAATTTGGGCCGATGGTCAAATATGCCAAAGCCGAATTGGGAGCCGACTATATTGCCACGGGCCATTATGCGCGGATTACCTATGACGAGACTCTGCAACGGCATCAACTCCGGCGGGCGATCGATCGATCGAAGGATCAAACTTATTTTCTCTATGATTTAGAGCAAGAAATTTTGGCAGCGACAGTTTTCCCACTAGGCGAAACACTCAAAACCCAAACGCGAGAAATTGCGACAGGATTGAATCTCTCCACTGCCGATAAGCCCGAAAGCCAAGATCTATGCTTGGTTGAAAAACACGGCTCGATGAAAACCTTCCTGGATAAATATATCAACGAGCGTCCGGGTGACATCGTCGATACCCAAGGTGCCATCCTCGGTCAACATCTAGGCATCCATCATTACACGATCGGTCAACGGCGCGGGATTGGCATTGCCGCACCCGAACCGCTCTATGTAGTCGCCCTCGATGCTGTCAAAAATCGGGTCGTCGTCGGCTCCCGCGAAGAAACTCACGGCACCGAATGCACGATCGATCGCGTCAACTGGGTATCGATTCCCCAACCGACTGCCCCAATTCGCGCTCTAGTTCAAGTACGCTATCGATCGGAAGCCGTTCCTGTTAGCGTAATTCCGATCGCAGATAATAAGGTCAAATTGGTATTTGACGAACCCCAATTTGGGATTACTCCCGGTCAAGCAGCGGTCTGGTATGACGGTGATATCGTCCTCGGCGGCGGCATTATCGATCCGATTGCTGAAAAACACATCGGTTAAGACACAAACCTGACTTTTCCAAAAAGACAGTAGGGTGCGTTACTGCGCAAGCATAACGCACCAATTCTGGGATCGATCGGTTCTGAAAAGATCTCAAATGGTTTCTATAGAAACCATTTGAGATCTTTTAAGTTTTAGCCATAAAATCGGTGCGTTATGCTCCGCAGTAACACACCCTACTCTCCTACTTGGATTATTTACGATCGGATAGTGCTAAACGATCGCCGCTTTCAAACTCTGACAAAACTGCTCGATCGATTGTAGCCCCTCTACCTGCGTTCCCGCTGCCAAACGCTTAACCATCGCACTGCCGACAATTACCCCATCTGCGCCCCATTTACGCACCTGCTCAGCGTGTTCTGGTGCCGAGATCCCAAAGCCAATGGCAATCGGTTTATCAGTGACACTCCGTAGATTAGTCAGGATATCGCCAACGCGATCTTCCAGTCCCGAGCGCACCCCAGTCACGCCAGTCACACTCACTAAATAAATAAACCCTTGAGACTTAGCCGCGATCGAGATAATTCGCTCTTGCGAGCTAGTCGGTGCGACCAAGAGAATCACCTCAATACCAATTTCTGCCGCTGGTACTAATAATTCCTCGGCTTCTTCTAGCGGTAAATCTGGCACTACCAAACCCTTGACACCAGCCGCCGCAATTTGGGTTAAAAAGTTCCGAATGCCTAAATTGAGGATGGGATTGTAATAAGTAAATAAAATAATCGGTGCTTCGATCTGCGGACTCACCTCCGCCACCATCTGGATGACATCATTGAGTTTGACGCCGCGTGCTAACGCACGAGTAGCCGCTGCCTGAATGATCGGCCCATCGGCTAAGGGATCTGAATAGGGAACGCCTAATTCGATTAAATCCGCACCTGCGGCATCTAAGGTTTTGAGTGCTGCTGCCGTGGTTGCTAAGTCTGGATCGCCAGCGGTAATAAACGGAATGAGCGCACACCGACCGCGATCGCGTAAAGACTGAAAACAACTAGAAACAGAGCGCATAGGAAGTTGAAACTGGAGGACTGGATGACTATTACTCAGAATAAAGTAACCTGAGTAGTTAGAAGCCACTTCTCAGGATATTAGTCCGCCTTCGCGGACTTTGCAACAATAGCCACGATTTCAATCGTAGGTATCGATCCAGAACTATTAATTAGTACATCAATCTACGTCTGAGTGCGTTCTCGATCGATTTCGGCTTGAATTTCGGCAAGTTGTTCGGGAGTTAGTTCGTCGAGGCGTTTTTGCAAAACAGCTTCCTCATAATCTTTGAGCTGTTGCCCGTAGGTCATGTTTTTGGTTGCTACCCGAAATACGTAACTAAACGACCACGCCAAAATGATGCCAACTAATACTAGTTGACTCCAAATGCCAGCATTGATGTTATCCAATCCAACCAGCTTCAAGCCTAAGTATCCAGCACCACCGATCGCAAAGACGACGATCCCAATGACAATGACATCAATTCTGCGCATTAGTGGTCTCTAAGCCTCGATTTCACGACGTCTGGGACGTAGATTGAGGAATGGGGAGAGTAAAATCATCCCTGGAAAAAAGAAGAATACTAGAAAATACATCGCCAGTCGCTCGATCGAACTAGCTACATACCAACGGTTTTGCAAGTATAAGTACAATGCCCCAGGTAAAACTAGCAGGTAAGCCCCGCTCAAAGTCAAATATAGCAGTGCAACAATCATATGCTCGATATTAAATACATTACTGACAGGTAAAACCCACTCAAAATTAAATACAGCAGTGCGACGCTCGTAGGGTTAGGATTTTTTACTCAATCTGGTTTTATTTTACCAGGTTCGGCTGGTTATCCGATCGTGCCGGTAGCACTGATGGTACCCTCCGATTGCTAACTCAAATCCTCTGGATCGTTTTTTTCGATCCGGTTGGGTAAAGGTTGGCGCGAGGGTTGAAGGCTTTGGAGCATCTCGGCGATTTGGAGATTTTCCAGAGACAGATGTTTGGCTTCTCGG
>NZ_JANPGM010000182.1:0-3137 GCF_031423935.1 Chamaesiphon sp. VAR_69_metabat_338 | reverse complement strand
GGGGCACCCCTACAAGTTATCTGTAGGGGTGCCCCTCGTGGGTACCCTCAGATCTACGGTAATTACTAATGTTTTCGTAATGGTGCAAGATGTGAGTACTCAAAAAATTACCATCGGGATTACCCACGATCGAGCGAAATCTTAAAAATCATATCATCGCCAACCGCTTCTCGGCCAAAAGGGTAGCTAGTTTGGTATTCTTGAACTTGATGTCTGTCGAGCTAGTCTCATCGATCGCTACTGAAGATCGATCGCTACAGCAGCCGCCAACAGCCAAAATATAAGATAAAACTACACTAAAAAATGACAGATATCGGTCAAGAACCACTATTATTACGCGCCGCCAAAGGTGCCACGCTCGATCGTCCGCCAGTTTGGATGATGCGCCAAGCGGGACGCTATATGAAAGTTTATCGGGATTTGCGCGATAAATATCCCTCCTTCCGCGATCGCTCCGAAAAACCCGAACTCGCGATCGAAATCTCGCTCCAACCTTGGCGAGCGTTCGAGCCAGATGGCGTCATCATGTTTTCCGACATCCTCACGCCTTTACCAGGCTTAGGCATTCCCTTCGACATCATCGAGAGTCGGGGGCCGATTATCGAACCAGCGATCCGCTCTCAGGCGCAAATCGACGCGCTCCATCCGCTCAATCCCGAGGAGTCCTTGCCATTTATCAAGGAAATCCTCACCACCTTACGGCGGGAAGTGGGTAATAAATCCACCGTTCTCGGCTTCGTCGGCGCACCCTGGACGCTAGCAGCATATGCGATCGAAGGCAAAAGCTCCAAAGACTATGCCAACATCAAAGGGATGGCTTTCCGCGAACCCCAGATGCTCCACAGTCTACTGGCTAAAATCGCCGATGCGATCGCTGTCTACGTCCGCTATCAAATCGATTGTGGTGCCCAAGTCGTCCAGATGTTCGACTCTTGGGCGGGACAGCTCAGTCCTCAAGACTATGAAACCTTTGCCCTCCCCTATCAGCAGCGCGTCGTTCAACAAGTCAAACAGACTCACCCCGATACACCTTTGATTCTCTATATCAGCGGTAGCTCGGGCGTCTTGGAGCTAATGGGCAAATCTGGCGTCGATATCATCAGTCTCGATTGGACGGTGGATATGGCAGTCGGACGCCAACGGATTGGCAAGCATTTGGGCGTTCAAGGCAATATGGATCCCTGTGCATTGTATGGTTCCAAAGACTTTATCCGCGATCGAATTATCGATACCGTGCGCAAAGCGGGCAAAACCGGACATATCATGAATCTCGGTCATGGTGTCTTACCTACCGTACCGGAAGAAAATGTCGCCCACTTCTTTGAAACTGCTAAGAATGTCGATAAATTACTCTAATCTGCTGGATTGAGATTACTGAAACAAAAACCCGACTTTTTTGGAAAAGTCGGGTTTTTCACAGCACTAGCGGTAGCCTCGAAACCCAACACACTTAGAGATCGACTGTGTGGATGTTGGGTTTCGCATTCGCTCAACCCAACCTACATATTAATTTTGGATTTTTTCTGGTAGATCGATCGTCTCTGCAATAGATATCGGTATTAAAACTCAAATTAACCATTAAGTTTTTGTGCCAAAATTTGATTGGCTAACTTCGGTTCGGCGCGTCCGCCAGTTTGTTTCATCAATTGTCCGACAAAGAAACCTAATAGTTTAGTTTTCCCCGCTTTATACTGTTCCAACTCTTTGGGATTGGCAGCAATAATTTCATCGATAATTTTTTCCAACTCCTGCGGATCGGCGATCGAAGTCAATCCTTTGCTGTCTACTAATGCTTGTACTGAACCACCGTTCTCAAATAATTCGGGCAAGATTTCTTTGGCAATTTTGCCACTAATTGTCCCTTTGTCGATGAGTCCGATTAATTCTGCCAGCACGGTTGGCGTCAATGCAATCTCGCGAATGCTGACTCTTTGATTCTTCAGATAGGCAGTAATATCGCCCATCACCCAGTTAGCGGCTTGCTTGATATCGGCACCTGCGGCGATCGTCGCTTCGAGATATTCGGCGACAGATCGATCGTCGGTGAGGACGCGCGTATCATAGGCAGAGAGGCTAAATTCTTCTTGATAGCGATGGCGTTTTTGGACGGGTAATTCTGGGAGTTCGGCTTTCCAAGCTGCTTTTTGGCTATCTGCCAAAATCATTGGTGTCAAATCGGGTTCGGGGAAATAGCGGTAGTCGCTAGAACCTTCCTTGCTCCGCATACTAATTGTGCGTTGCGTGCCTTCTTCCCACAATCTAGTTTCTTGGAAGATTGGCTCGTTATTACCAATTGCGGTAATTTGTCGATCGATCTCGTAATCGATCGCGCGTTGAATCGCACTAAAGGAGTTCATATTCTTGATCTCGACTTTCACCCCAAACTGCTCGCGACCCACAGGACGCACGGAAATATTCACATCGCAGCGCAGGGATCCTTCTTGCATATTCCCGTCGCCGACGCCGAGATAGCGAATGATTCGGCGAATTTCTTGGGCGTATTCCGCTGCTTCGACACCACTGCGAATGTCGGGTTCGGAGACGATTTCGCACAGAGGCACGCCAGTGCGATTGTAATCTACCAATGAGTAACTGGAGCCGGATAACCTGTCACTCCCGCCATGTACGAGCTTACCGGCATCTTCTTCCATATGCATCCGCGTGATGCCGATTTTCTTGCGGGTGGGATTGCCAGCCTCGTCGAGGATTTCGATTTCTACCCAGCCATGTTCGGCAATGGGGAGATCGAATTGGGTGATTTGATAGTTTTTGGGTAAGTCGGGATAAAAATATTGCTTGCGATCGAATTTACTATAAGCAGCAATCTCACAATTGAGTGCCAAACCCGCTTTGACGGCATACTCATATACCTTCTCATTGAGTACCGGCAAGACTCCAGGCATTGCCGTACATACCGGACAAATATTGTGATTGGGGACGGAACCAAATTCGGTAGAGCAGTTACAAAAAATTTTGGTAGCAGTACTGAGTTGACAGTGAGTTTCTAACCCAATTACGGCTTCATACTGGATTTTAGTCGGGGTAGCTACGGTCATGCGGCTATAAAAAGTTTGTGTAGAGCGATATATCTGCCATTGTATCGCGTTGGTGTTGGCGTAGCCTGCCGTAGGCGAAGC
>NZ_JANPGM010000181.1:0-1663 GCF_031423935.1 Chamaesiphon sp. VAR_69_metabat_338 | reverse complement strand
CCCCCAAACCCCCTTAAAAAGCGGATGCGCGAACTGTTCGGGTTCCCCGACAGTGTAGCGCACCAAGCAGCGTGCTCAGATCCGGATCTTAGTCCCCCTGCTTGGTGCAACACATGCGGAGGGAACCTCCGCGTGGTTGCATCCGCTTTTTAAGGGGGATTTAGCGGCGTTTTTATGTCTAGGGTTCCCCCCGAATAAAAAAACGACAAGACAGGGGGATTTCTAGGGTTTTCGCTTTTATCTAGAAGGGGACGATCGAGTGGGTTTGGTGGCTGCGGGTGGTTTATTTGACAATCGCGCATTTCGGCCAGGTGAAATAGAATGTCGTCCCCTTACCAAGCTCGGACTCTAATCGAATTGTACCGCCTTCGGCTTCGATGATTTTTTTGACGATCGCCAACCCAATTCCCGTACTGTCGGAGCGTTGTTGCTGATTTACGGCTTTTAAGATTTGAAACATCCGCTCTTGATGTTCTGGGGCAATCCCTGAACCATCATCAGACACCGCAAATTCATAGAAATCGCCAAGCTCGACGATCGCCATCCGGATCGTGCCTGCCTCGGAATGATGATGTTCGATGCCGTTGCCGATTAGATTGACAAATACCTGAAATAATGGTATGCGTTTGGTGATGAGGGTTGGTAGCTCGGTGGGGAGATCGATCGTAAATGTGGGCGGTGGAGCCAGTGTATCGATGACCTCCGCCAGCAATCGCGCCACGGCGACGGGTTCGATCTGGTCGTCGCTGCGACCGACGCGGGCATAGTTGAGCAATCCATCGATCGTCGCTGCCATGCGATCTACACGGCTCCGCAACAGGGTCATTTGCGTTCGCAAAGCGTCTCCGTTGGAGAATCGAGTATTGGCGGTAAGTTGTCCCTCCAAGTCATCTTCAATCCAATTGGAGAGATTGGCAACGGCGCGCAGGGGTGCTTTGAGATCGTGGGATACCACATACACAAATGAGTCTAGCTCGCGGTTGCGCTCTTCCAAGTTGGCTTGGGTTTGCCTGCGATCGGTAACATCGCGGGCGATGCCATACATTAAGTTTTGCTCTGGGTACGGCATTGTACTCCACGACAGCCAGCGATAGGAACCATCTTTGCACCGATAGCGATTTTCAAAGTTGCTACTCTTCACACCTGCTTTTGCCTCAGATGTCATCATCACCGTTAAATCGTGGCGATCGTCAGGATGTACGAACTCGATAAACGGTCGCGCCATTAATTCGGCGATCGTAAAGCCCAATACCTGCTCCCATGCGGGATTGAGCCTGATGAAATAACCATCCAAATTACCGATTGCCAGCAGATCGATCGACAGATTGAAAAAGCGATCTCGCTCTTGCTCGGCGGCGATGCGCAATGTCTCCATCCGTTTGCGGTCGGTAATTTCTTGGACTACTGTATTTACGCCAATAGTGCGATTTTCTAGATCGGTTTGGGGATAAAAACTGGAAATCCACGATCGCAGTACGCCAGGTTGAGCGGGATTGGTGCCACTCACCTCTAGATCGACAATTGGCTCGCCCGACTCGATGACTTGGCGATAGATTGGCTCTACATCGTCAGCTAATTCTGGTAACAGTTCCCGCAGCGGATGCCCGATATGCGCCGCCACCGAGGCACCATTGATCTGCGCCAACCGCTCGTTGATCCGCAC
>NZ_JANPGM010000180.1:0-15120 GCF_031423935.1 Chamaesiphon sp. VAR_69_metabat_338 | reverse complement strand
GTTGTCCACTTACTACCCTGTTTCGTCACATTAAAAGGGCTAGCACTGCCCACCCGACAGAGCCACAAAGCTAAAATCTAAAGCCTCACACCTAAAGCCTAATTATGAAACCTTACCGCCAAGTTCCCATCCAAGAATGTCACGAACCATTAGTCGCAATTCCGTTGGAATTATTTGCGATCGAGACACCGCATCCGTATATCAAATGCGGGGCTAATTATGATGGTAAATCGCCTTATTATCTCCGCCAAGGGGTACTCGATCGAGTAATTAAAGCGCAAATCGGATTGCAGCAAATCCATCCAGGTTGGCAGATCCAAATTTTTGATGCTTATCGTCCCGTAGAGGTGCAGCAATATATGGTGGACTATACTTTCCAGCAGACGGTAGTCGATCGAAAGTTAGATTTAGCGCAACTTTCTGAGGTTGAGATCGAGAAAATCTGGCAGGATGTTTACACAATTTGGGCGATTCCCAGCTTCGATTCTAAGACACCGCCACCACATAGTACCGGAGCGGCGATCGACATTACCCTCGTGGATGAGCGTGGTAATCTAGTAGATATGGGTTCCCCGATCGATGAGATGTCCGCTCGATCGCTCCCCGAACATTTTGCTGAGTGTCAAGATCCAGTGGAGCAACAATATCACCACCATCGCCAACTCTTGTGTCAAGTTATGACAGACGTGGGATTTCTCCGTCATCCAGCCGAATGGTGGCATTTTTCGATCGGCGATCAACTTTGGGCATGGTTGTGCGATCGAGATAAACCTCAGCCAACGACTTCAGCTTACTATGGTAGGGTCGTGTAGCTAGATTCGCGATTCTCTATTCGAGAGGCTACGCCAACGACGCAAGAGTGGCTGTGAGTATGGTTTGCCAGCTCGTCGCGATCCTTGGCACCCAATTCCAGCTTATGATGGGACAAACTAGCGATTATTCAGTGAATAGTCGTAGACTAGGTAACAAATAAAAAACCACAAATTCCATGAGTGTTTTTGTCTTATTATTTAATGCGCGAACCGATAATGAGGGGATTTATTCAACTCAGGTTGGCGATCGCAATGTCATCTTGATGTTCGAGCAAGAGGACGATGCCGTGCGCTATGCCGATCAATTGGAAGCGGAAGATTTTCCCAAACCGACGGTAGAAGGAATCGATCCTGAAGAAATCGAAGAATTTTGTCAAGATTCTGACTACGACTGCATTTTGGTGACTGCGGAAATGTTGGTAACGCCACCTTCTCAACATATTGAAGAAACAGATTGGCAACCAGATGGGCGTAAGCAGTCTCCCACCGAAGATGAAGATATCGATCTCGAAGCCATGCGCCGCCGCCTAGAGAAACTATTGTAGAAGTTTCAAGGAGTATAGTAGAGATAGATTCGGCTAGACAAGATTTACGGCTATGCTCCTGACTATTTCTACTACTCACCAGCCCGCTACCGATTTGGGATATTTGTTATTCAAACATCCCGATAAGTGTCAGGCATTCGATCTTGCCTTTGGCACCGCACAAGTTTTTTATCCCGAAGCTAGCGAGACCAAATGTACGGCAGCATTGGTATTGGACATCAATCCGGTGGATCTAGCCAGAGGTAAAGCTGGAGCCAAAAGACAGACACTAGCAGCATACGTGAGCGATCGACCCTATGCCGCATCATCGTTCCTGAGTGTGGCGATTTCCCAAGTATTTCGGACGGCGATGACGGGTAGGTGCGAACAAAAACAGGATTTAGCCGACACGCCAATTCCGTTGGTTGCCAAGATTCCGGTTTTACCCAGTCGGGGGCGAGAAGGCTTTTTAAGAGGTTTATTTGAGCCGTTAGGTTATCAGGTGAATGTGCGTCGATTGGCACTCGATGAAGCTTTTCCTGATTGGGGTAATAGCTCCTATTTTGATGTCGAACTCACCCACACGATTAAACTCAGCGACTTGCTCAGTCATCTCCATGTGATGATTCCTGTGTTGGATGATGACAAGCATTACTATGTCAACGAAGATGAGATTGAAAAGCTGCTCCGCCACGGGGAAGGGTGGCTGGCAACTCACCCACTCAAAGAAGAGATTACCAGTCGATATCTCAAACGCCAGCGCGGTTTGACTCGCGATGCATTGGCACAAATTGCGATCGAAGAAGTAACTGAAGAAACCCCAGATCGCGAAACATCTGAAGATATTATCGAACAGCCAATTAGTCTCAATCAGCAGCGGATGGAAACCGTCGTTGCTACTCTAAAAGCTAACGGCGTTCAAAAGATTGTCGATCTGGGTTGTGATGAAGGAAAGCTGCTCAAACTATTACTTAAAGAGCCAACTTTTCAAGAGATTTTGGGAATGGATGTCACTTATCGATCGTTAGAATTTGCGAGAGAACGCGTCCTCGATAAGTTACCTACTCATCAAAAAGGACGACTGCAATTAATTCAAGGCTCGCTCAATTATCGCGATGCGCGAATTGCTGGTTACGATGCAGCGACAGTCATTGAAGTTATCGAGCACATGGAATTCGATCGACTCAAAGCATTCGAGCGGGTATTGTTTGAATTTGCCAGACCAAAAATTGCGATCGTCACGACACCGAATGTTGAATACAATGTCAAGTTTGAAAATTTGCCCGTAGGTAAATTACGCCATCCCGATCATCGGTTTGAATGGACGAGATTGGAATTCCAAAATTGGGCGCAATCGATCGGCGATCGATACAAATATAATGTGGAGTTTGGCTCGATCGGAGATGTAGATCGGGCTGTAGGTTCGCCAACTCAGATGGCCATATTTACAGCTACAGTTTAGAGGATAGATGTTGTGAGCAAACAACGGGCGGATACAGATCGGCTTGTCGATTCATTTTTATCATGCACACTGCCAAAAGATGAATGGACTCATTATGCCCATCTTCAAGTTAGATTAATCACATCCTGCACCAATACATAAAGACTAGTAAAAGTAGAGATCTAAAGATACCCATAAGCGGCGTTTGGCGTTGGTAAATACAAGTATGATAAGTGACCTTTTCCCACGCATATCTTGGGCATACTAAATAAGAGAGAAATCCACATCTACCCAATATTTACCTATCTTCCGGATCTTGACGAACAAGATGCGTATTATGTGAAAGTTTATTTGTTAACTAGATTTATTCTCGAAGTCATTTTGTGATTTTCAATTACATTTGATTGAGATGCTGATTTTCAGTGGCTATATAGCCTACTACCAATCTACTTGTTTTTAGTACTTTTCATTAAAAGAAGTGCTGGTTTTTGGCTGCACAGGTAGCTAGTGAATATATCTTCTTGCAGTTTTTAGATTAAAAATAGAACTAAAAACACATAAATAAGCGATCTGAATCACAATCATTTGAATTTAATGTAGTTACAACTTAAGTGTGCCGGTAATTGAAGAGCGGCCAATTGAAATTAAGGCAAAACAACATTTCCATCGCCCGCAAAATCATATGAAACTAAAACTAATATTAATTACTATTGCTTGTTCTATTGCGGGTTGTTCTAGTAGTCAAGCACAAACCAATAGCAAACATAATAATATTCCTGCGAACAGTGAAGTACCTGCTGTGGCACCAATGGCTGTAACTCTAGTTAAAGAGGTGGTTGCTCCAGCAAATGAAATTTCCAGATCGTCAGCAAATTCAGTTAGCAGTTATCAATGCAATGGTACAAATAATCACCTCTTTCTAGGAAATGGGACTGCAAAGAACAAATATGGCAACCCTGTTTACATCCTTCACCTTTGTGTTAGAGGCAGAGAAGAGAAGAGTTATAAGATAGTCACTGGACGAAGTTTTACCCAACAAAAAAACCGTCATAAAAGTGGAACTCACTCTCCGCTACCAAATGGAAAATATCGAATAAGCAGCGGACTTACTCAAGGGATGGTGGTAGAAGTAGGCAGGGTAAATGGGCTTAGTGTTAGTCAACCATTTCTACCAATTTCTCCCATGTTTAGTACAGGTAGATCGGCTCTTGGTATCCATGTCGATCCATCCTATAACAAAGATCCAAAAGAAGATGGTACCTCTGGTTGTATTGGGCTAATAACTACAGCCGATTTTAAAGATCTCTGGTGTGATATCAATCAATACCAAATTAGGGATTTACAAGTCGCAATTAATACTAAAGCATCTGACTACCCCGATGTCGCAAATCAGCGATAACTCCCTAGATATCTAATCTCCAATCTAAAATTACCCCGAATCCTCACAACATCATGAAAATTTTAACCGCTACTGTATTGTTTTTCACGATCGCACTCCCAGCTACTGCACAAGTTGGCCCTGCATACCGTTCCGCACAAGGCAATAGTTATGCTACTATATGCACTGCCGAGCGTGGTAGCAGTCTATCCGTCCGAAGTGGCCCAGGAAAAAATTACCGCGTACTTACCAAAGTTCGGGATGGTAATACTATTGGGTTTAATGCTAGTCAGTATGGACAAGATGGTTTTCGTTGGTTATTAACTTCCGTCAATGGCCACGAAGGTTGGGTTAGAGCAGATTATGTCTGTGGTGCTCCTCAGTAAGCAAGCTATTCATCTCACGATTTGCAGTTAATTTCATGAAAATTTCAGTGAGCTAGAGATCTAAATAATGCGCCCAAGATTGATAGTAATCTTGGGCGCATTATTACTCATCTTGCACCAATGCATAACTACTAAATTTAGATTGAGACTAACTCCAAGGCTAGCCCCTGAGATGCTAGTAGCTCTCGCCGACTCTCTATTTCTATCGACATCACATTTTGATCGCCAAGGCTACTAGTTTTTTTGCAAGTTGTATCGGAAAATGTTGAGTTATGACTAGAAAAGTAGAAGTCGTTCCGCACGATCGCAATTGGCAGAATTTATTTAAAGCTGAATCGAGACAACTATCGATCGCCTTTGGAGACAACGCGATCGCGATCCATCATATTGGCAGCACTGCGATCGAAACTATTTATGCAAAACCAATTATCGATATCTTAATTGAGGTTAAAAATCTCGATCGAGTTGACGATCTAAATCCTCAGATCGAATCGTTAGGATATATAACTATGGGCGAATTTGGAATTGTGGGTCGTCGATTCTTTCGGAAGGATGATAACGCTGGCATTAGAACCCACCATATTCATACCTTTGAGGTTGGTTCCCCACAGATCGAGCGTCACTTGGCTTTTCGGGATTACCTGAGATCTCATCCTGAAGCCGCACGACAATATAGCGAACTCAAACAACAGCTCGCCCAGCAATATCCAACCGATATTCAGAATTACATGGATGGTAAGGCTGATTTTATCGCTGAGATCGACAACCAGGCATTAACGTTATGAGCTTCGCTACTGTTTAGTTATTAGTTCTTTCCTCGCTGTCTCGATCTCAACCGTCGGGAAACAAAGGCGTTGGCGAAGCCACTCCGTTAGCGGCTTGCTCCCGCCTTTGTTCCCCGACCATGGAAGCAAGACAAGACAGGAGTTACGCGCATCGCTCCCTGCCCCCGCTCCCCGTAGAACCATCTCTTTTAGACTGAATTCATCGAGATCCGCAAATTACTAAAAATATCTGTAAAAAAGTAAACAAATGTTGCGGTCTATTTGTTAGGCTTACTTAAAGACGTTTTTTGGAAGCAGGTCGGAGCGAGCGTGGATATTCAAATTGGGAAAGGGAAAACGGCTCGGAGAGCTTATGGCTTTGATGAAATAGCCCTAGTGCCTAGCGGCAAAACACTAGATCCCAGTTTGGCGGATACTAGCTGGCAAATTGGTGGCGTCAAGCGCGAAATTCCGATTATTGCTAGCGCAATGGATGGGGTAGTAGATGTCCGTATGGCGATCGAGTTATCGAAACTCGGTGCGCTGGGCGTACTCAACTTAGAAGGGATTCAAACTCGGTATGAAGATCCCAATCCTATTCTCGATCGCATTGCGGCTGTGGGGAATGATGGCTTCGTGACTCTGATGCAGGAACTATATGCCGAACCCATCAAACCAGAATTGATCGAACGCCGGATCGCGGAAATCAAAGCTGGTGGCGGTATTGCGGCTGTGAGTGCCACCCCCGCAGGTGCCGCGAGATTTGGTGATGCGGTAGCCAAAGCCGGCGCGGATCTCTTCTTTATCCAAGCTACTGTCGTCTCGACAGAATTTTTAGCTCCCGAAGGCATCGAACCACTCAATTTAGCTAAGTTCTGCCAAGAAATGCCGATGCCCGTAATTTTGGGTAACTGCGTTACTTACGATATTACGCTCGAATTGATGCAAGCGGGAGCCGCCGCCGTCCTCGTCGGCATCGGCCCTGGAGCGGCTTGTACTTCCCGTGGGGTGTTGGGAGTCGGCGTACCGCAAGCGACTGCCGTGGCGGACTGTGCAGCGGCGCGAGATGAGTTCTTCAAGCAGACGGGTAAGTACATTCCCGTAATTGCCGACGGTGGATTGGTAACTGGTGGTGATATCTGTAAATGTATCGCCTGTGGAGCCGATGGGGTGATGATTGGTTCGCCATTTGCGCGTGCGGCGGAAGCTCCCGGACGCGGTTTTCACTGGGGAATGGCAACTCCTAGCCCAGTGCTACCTAGAGGCACGCGGATCAAAGTCGGGACTACTGGTTCCCTTACCCAAATTCTGAGAGGGCCAGCCAAACTAGATGATGGTACTCACAACCTCTTAGGCGCACTAAAAACTAGTATGGGGACTCTGGGTGCCAAAACAATCTCGGAAATGCAGCAAGTAGAGGTAGTTATCGCTCCCTCGCTGCTCACCGAAGGCAAAGTCTACCAGAAAGCGCAACAGTTAGGTATGGGCAAATAGCTAACCTTAAAGCGATTGATTTTGATGGTTTAAGAGTAGATGTCAGCCAAAGTTATTGAGATCGAGGTTGAGGTTTTAGCAGTAATAAATATTTACCGATGCTACAGTGTCAAACTCGTCCCAATATCAGCCAGATCTTCCTCCCCGATCTCTGGCGGTACTGTTACAATTAAGATCGACGGAAGCTGATGTTTCCGTTCACTCCTCACACCACATTCCGCCTGAGACACTTAATTGTGTCTTGGGCGGTTCCTTTTTTAGAACTGACCGAAAAAAATGTGCCTCATCTAATTAATAAAACTTGTAGACAACTTCTCTTACTAGACAGATGCACTCATTTGGAGTCTTTGGTAAATCGTTCAATCTCTATAGCGATCTTATTTGAGATCCTGCTGACACCAGCGATCCGCAGGGACAGTGCTCCATGCCTAACCAAAGCGAGTCTCAGCTTCTCCTTGAGAATTTCTATAGCCAATGAATATTAGCGTAAAGAACGTAAGCATTTCGATCGAAACTAATGGCTGCTTTGTCGATATTGCAATCTGGTTATGGATAGGATCGGGAATGAATTATATGCCAAAATTGAGATGCCCATTACTGAAGATAGATGAATAAATGGAATTATCCGGTCGCTCTTTGCTCGATCGTGTGTCTTTGCAGTTGTCAACCTCAACCAGATCGACTACTTAACCAAAAAATTGACAGCCAAATTCAACAAGGCAAAAAAGAAGTCAGAATTGCTGAAATCACTGATTTTGTCTGGGACAAAATGTATATCTTTGCACCATATACTGCTCCAGCGCAAGTCGATCGAGCATTGGGTTTTGAGTGGCAAGAATATAAATCATTGGGAATAGAGAGTAAAGATACAGATGACTTACTTGTATTTGTAGCTCATAAAATGGGTGACGGTCGAGTTGTCAAATTCACCAAATGTCAGCGCAGTTTCGGCAATTTTAGATTCAGTCAAGCAACTAACGGCTATGGTTATTCACCTGTTCAGGCTGTATTTGCAGTTAGCGTCAAAGCACAGAATAAGTTATTACTTGCTATTAACGAACCCAAACAAAATACATTCTCGGTCACAGATATTATTCCGGAACAACCTGGAATTTATAACATTGAGGCTTGGTTTTTGTTTACACATCCCGATCGATTAACGATTAAGGTATTTAATACCAAAACAAATCAACCCGTGATGATGAAATATACAAAGCCACAATTTCCGAGCACACCAGATGGCTGGAGCGAAAGAGGCACAACTCTATTTCCATATCGATCGCAGATTATGATTCAAGAAGGGGGTTGGGATCGTCAGTACGCAACCCGCTGGGAATTGTGGCAGCAACAGCCGAATGGCACAGAGCAAAAGCTAATGGAAACAACTCGAATGGTGAATGGTTGGGAGCGATAAAAAATAGATCGAGATAGCGTTGGAATTACTCAATTCCAATCTTCCCAGACAAAATACCAGTCTGGATTAATTGCTGTATATTCCATTTCACCCTGCATATTTTTTGGTAGTCGATTATATCTAGGACGATAGACATAAGAACATCGACAAATTGTCGATAGATTGAAAGTAGCTCCGACTAAGCGGTCTGCCGGATCGTAGCTTGCAGACAAATAATTAATGCCTACTCCTGTTGTTGCCATGACATCAGAAATTGTCTGAAAATCTTGTTTTGCCAGATCGTCCATCGCGATCGGTTTACCATCAAACAAGTTGCAAGTTGTTGCTGTGAGATTGCCAGAAAATTTACCTCTCTTATAAGCGATATTTTTGCACCAATCTTGGTTGCGATAGTTTTTAACTTTCAGGGTTTGTAGCGTGCTAAAGACTTTTGGTAGATTGGCAACATCTCGCTGATGTTGGCTGGCACCAGGAACGCCACAACTAACTAACAAAATAGTGAGGATGGCAAATTGCCAATAGCGAAAAATAGTATTCTGATTCACGGCAATTTAAATTGCAGATCGGCTAATTTATCTTGGCACAATCGGTTGTTACATAAAAAGCCGATCGATTCGATCGGCTTTTTATCAATTTATCATGATTACTTTAGGCTGAAAAGATCGAGGTTTCGATCCTTCTCAAAATCTATAACTTAAGCTTTCACCGCACAAAAGCTCAAGTGGTAGGGGAAATTTTTCCAAGGGTGAGTTTGGATTTCCTTAATGACAGTCGTACCTTTCCAGGATAATTCGGGGATGCTGACTTCGACGGGAGTTTTATTGACTCTCGCTTTTTTGATGAGATTTTCGACACTTTTAGCGTCGAGCGTCAGTAATAATGATTTGTCGCCATCGTGTCCGTAGAGATTGACAGGAATATGGCCAGAACGGCGCAGGGCATTGGGTTTGCTACCAGGTACGCGTTGTTTTAATTCGACGGAGATTTCCATAGTTTTTAGTAGTAGTAATTTGGTTAAATGTTGGGATGCGATCGAATCCAAATCTCACATTTAAAAAGTTTGGATTCGAGTCAGAGCGTCTAACCGACGGGAGTCCCATCTGCGGATAATAAGCCGCGTTTGGGGCCGTGAATCGGGTCTTCGACGATGATGGTTTGGTCGCGACTGGGGCCGAGAGACACGATCGAAATCGGCACTTCCATTAAGTCTGCCAAGAAATTGAGATACTTGAGCGCGGCTTTAGGGAGATCGTCGAGCGATCGACAGTCAGCGGTATTCTGTTTCCAGCCAGGTAGGGTTTTGTACACTGGCACGCATTTAGCGAAATCCCGCGCTGAGTCGGGGAAGTCGGTCGTGCGCTTACCGTTGATTTCGTAAGCCACACAGACTTGAATCTCGTCAAACTCATCCAAAACATCCAGCTTGGTAATGGCCATGCAGTCCATCCCATTGATCCGGACGGCATAGCGACCGATCACGCCATCGAACCAGCCACAGCGACGTTTGCGGCCAGTCGTGGTGCCAAATTCAGCACCTCGATCGCCCAACATATCGCCACTAGCATCGTCTAGCTCGGTCGGGAAAGGCCCTTCCCCGACACGAGTAGTATACGCTTTGGCAACCCCAATCACTCGATCGATCGTCGTGGGGCCAATCCCCGTACCGATACAAGCTCCACCCGCGATCGGATTGGAGGATGTCACATACGGGTAGGTACCGTGATCGAGATCGAGCAGCGTCCCCTGAGCACCTTCAAACAAAATATTCCGACGTCGGCGCACCGCATCGTAGATTTCGACTGAAGTATTGACGATATGCGGACGTAACCGTTCGGCATAGCCCAAATATTCGGTGGCTACCTGCTCTGGATCGAGCGGTGGTAAATTGTACAGCTTTTCGAGGATCTCATTTTTTTGGGCGATCGTCCACGCAAGCTGTTCGCGGAAGGCATCGGCATCCATCAAATCTTGTACCCGAATGCCAATCCGGTCGGACTTATCCATGTAAGTCGGCCCGATCCCGCGTCCGGTCGTACCAATTTTGTGAGTACCTCTAACTTCTTCCGATGCAACATCGATCGATCGATGATAGGGCATCGTGACGTGAGCGGTCTGGGAAATCAACAGCTTGTCAGTAGGGATATTTAGCGCGACAAGTCGATCCAGTTCTTCGATCAATACTTTGGGGTCAATGACTGTCCCACAGCCAATGATACATTTCGTTTCGGGATATAAAATCCCAGAAGGAATCAAGTGCAGTTTAAAGGTTTGACCCTGCACGACTACAGTGTGACCAGCGTTGACGCCCCCTTGGTAACGCACGACCACATCTGCTGACTTACTAAGTAAGTCAGTGATTTTTCCTTTTCCTTCATCGCCCCATTGGGCACCAATTACGACTACGTTAGCCAAGGGTTATTGCTTGTCTATCTGAATAAAGTTAACACAATCTACAATCCTACTATACATATCAGCGCGTGTCAAAAATTCACTTGGTGTTGACAGGCAAATTTTATTGTCACAGATGTCCACCACCCATTCGCTGGTGCGATCGGTCTTCATTGCCAAAATTGCCACCGCTCGGAGAGAATTAAGGCGATCTGACGTTTTAAAGGTCGATCGCTATTCTATTTTCACTGATGGATAATAACCCTTAATTTCTTGGTTGTAAAAGCTACCGACTGAATCACTCGATTGGAGATCTTCCCAGAGTTCTGGTTCTACTGCTGAATACTGATACACCGAGCCATTATTAAACTCAATTTGCAAGATTTCGCGCTCTTCGTCGTAGCCGACTTGCGCTGCCATACTCGAACAGGCTGGCAACATCTCAATCGGTTCTTCACATGGCTCAATTGCTGGCGTAGAGGAGATAATGCGATCGAGCAGTTGCAAGCCTTCGTAAGCAGCTACAGGCGCAGAAATCTCGATGTACTCGATCTCATCCTCGCGCTCGATTAGCAGTTTGAGTCCATCTTCATCATGCGCGATCGCTCTCAAGCTGCTTAAATCGATTTTACTTAGCTTCATCTGAGTTTATGCTCCTATGTGAAGTGCGATCGGCGAGCGATTCTTTAGTACTATTATACCACAAAACTACTCGATCGGCAATTCAGATGCTAGCTAACGATTAGTGACGGTTAAAGTAGAATAAAGATGTGTACGGCTTAGTCAAACAGAGTTTATGACCACCCAATCGCTGCAGAACCAATTGCTGGCACTCACTCCTGATGAAAAATATCAGACGATCCAATTCCTCACAAGTAGCTTAGTAACTCCCTGGCAAGGCATCAACAAAACCCCCGATCTTATGGGTGGCGAAGCCTGCATTCGAGATACCCGCATTCCTGTCTGGCTATTGGTTAGTTACAGTCGGATGGGACTGAGCGAAGCAAAAATTCTCGATAACTATCCCACCCTAACAGCTAGCGATCTCGTTAATGCGTGGAGCTATGCTAGTGCCAACCCTGCCGAAATCGATCGAGCGATCGAGCGACAGGAAGCAGCATAATCTTTCATGGCAAATTTCTATGCAGACGAACAGTTCCCTAAAGCAACTACGATTGCGCTCCGCTCTGTAGGGCACGATGTATTAACGGTTCAAGAGGCTGGCAATGGCAATCGAAAAATTCCCGATCCTGATGTTCTAGCTTTTGCAACAGCTCAAAATCGAGCCGTTCTCACTCTCAATCGTTATGACTTTATCCGTCTGCATAAGCAATCGTGTCGCCATGCAGGGATAATTGCTTGTAGTGAAAATAATAACTTTGAACGGCTAGCTCAGAAAATTGATGCAGCCGTATGTCAACTCGATGAATTAAATGAGCAGCTTATTCGCGTTTACCGAGATGCTTAGGGCTTTTAGGTAAATCTCAAAGCTTTCCCTTTTATCTCCGATCGAATCTCACCTTTCTCGTACACCACATTTCCATTGACGATCGTGTAAACGGGATAACCAGTCAGATTCCAACCTTCAAAAGGACTCCAGCCGCATTTTGTCTGTAAATCCTTCCGCTCTACAGGGTGATAATTTTCGAGATCTACTAATACTAAATCGGCATCATAACCGATCGAGATTTGACCTTTGTTCGGAATGTTATAAGCTTTAGCAACAGCGGTAGACATCCAATTTGAGACTTGCTCGATCGAGCATTTTCCAGCGACGGCTTGGGTGAGCATCACGGGGAGAGCTGTTTCGACTCCAGGCATTCCCGATGGGGTATTGGGGTAGCCTTTGGCTTTTTCTTCGAGCGTGTGCGGTGCGTGATCTGTGGCGATAAAATCGATCGTGCCGTCTAATAAACCCGCCCACAATACCTCATTATCATGGTGCGATCGTAGGGGTGGATTCATCTGGGCGAGAGTGCCGATTTGAGCATAGGCATCGGTATTGAGCATCAGATGTTGCGGGGTGACTTCGGCTGTCACCCAAGCGGGTTTGTGTTGGCGCAGGAATTCGACTTCGATGGCGGTGGAGAGATGGAGGATGTGGAGGCGCCGCTGGTATTTTTCGGATAGTTGTAAGGCTAGTTTCGTCGCATTGAGAGCGGCAATATCGTCTTGGATTTGGGAATGGACAGCCGGATCGGTGCTGCCAGCAAATTCTTGTTTGCGCTGGTTGATGCGGGCTTGATCTTCAGCGTGGACGGCAATTAAGCGATCTCCTTGGGCAAAAATCGGTTCTAAGGCAGCCGCCGTATCGACGAGCAGATCGCCATGCGCCGAACCCATGAACACCTTGATGCCGCAGGTAGGGGTCGCTGTGCGAATGTCTGGCAGGTTGGCAGGAGTGGCACCGATGAAGAAGCCGTAATTGACGATGCTTTTGCGGGAGGCTCGATCGAGTTTATCGTCCAGAGCGGCTTGAGTTATCGTCAAGGGTTTGGTATTGGGCATCTCTAGAAAGGATGTTACGCCACCTTTGGCACAGGCATAGCTGGCAGTAGTGAGATCTTCTTTATGCTCTAGTCCTGGTTCGCGAAAATGGACTTGCGGATCGATGACACCGGGCAACAAAACTAGGCCAGTTGCGTCAATTTCTCTAGTTGGATCGGTAGTAGTAATTTCAGTCCCAATCTCGACGATGCGTTCGTCACGAACTAACACATCGCCAGTCAACCAGTTACCATCAGCCAAGAGAATCCGAGCATGACGGATGAGCAAAGAATTTACGTTCATACTCGATCGGTAAAAATAAAGGGCATAATGGTCTATGGATAAAACAATTATATTAGAGATCGAATCGGCGATCGTCGCTTCATGCTGGCATGTTACCAAGCGGAGTCAGTCAGCGCGATGTATTGCTAATATCTTTTAAACTATCTAGATCGGATTTTACAGCACGATCGATCGGACGACCCGATCGCGATCGATATCGTCACGACAACCGAGCGAGCTATATCCCTCAATTTACATCTACTCACTCATTGACTTCCTATTCAATTGTTTTTATGGATTACGAACAGCCCAAACCAGATTCTGAATCTACTGCTGAAGCTGAAACTACCTCCGAACACTCACCTCAGTATGCAGCGGATGGCGTTAACTCCATTCCTGCAACTCAAAAAGTTGATAATCCCTGGGTGGAGACCCTTAAAACAATTGGCATGAGTGTAGTCTTGGCGTTTGGGATTCGGAGTTTTGTGGCAGAGGCGCGTTATATTCCGTCTGGCTCGATGTTACCGACACTGCAAATTGACGATCGCTTAATTATCGATAAACTCACCTATCGGTTTAGCGACCCGCAACGCGGCGATATTGTGGTCTTCAATCCCACTCCCCAGCTCGAAAAAGAGAACTATAAAGATGCTTTCATTAAGCGGGTGATCGGCCTCCCTGGCGATCGGGTCGAGGTCAAAGGTGGTAAAGTCTACGTTAATGGCAAAGTTTTACCCGAAAAGTATCTCGACGAACCCCCCGCTAAAGATTGGAGTACTAGCGAACGCTATGCCAGTGACGAGATGTACAAAGTACCCTGGCCTGCTGATGGTCGCGTCCCCCAGGGTCAGTATCTAGTTCTCGGTGACAATCGCAATAATAGTTACGACAGCCACTATTGGGGTTTTGTCCCTAAAGATAAAATTGTGGGCAAAGCGACGGTCAGATTTTGGCCGATGAACCGCGCTGGTGGTATCGATCCGCAACCCGATTATCGCTAAAGCTAGTGACTGGAACTTAACTCGATCGTCACACCCGAACCACTATATCTGGATCTTAAAATTACATCGGTTTTATGGATGACGATCGAGCACCGCTCCCCTCCGCAACCCAACCGACTACAGCAGCACCAACAGCTGAAAATCCGTGGGTAGAAACCCTCAAAACCATTGGCCTGAGCGTAGTATTGGCCTTGGGGGTGCGCAGTTTTGTGGCTGACTCGCGGTATATTCCGTCTGGTTCGATGCTACCGACATTGCAGATTAACGATCGCTTGATTATCGACAAAATCAGTTACCGCTTTAGCGATCCTCAGCGTGGCGATATTGTCGTCTTCAACCCTCCCGCCCAACTCGAACGCGAATTAATCGCCAATGGCGAACAAAAATTCCAGGAAGCTTTTATCAAACGCGTCATCGGTCTTCCTGGCGATCGGGTGGAGGTTAAAGGCGGTAAGGTATATGTCAACGGTCGATTGTTACCAGAAAATTATCTCGGCGAACCGCCGCGTTATCAATGGAGTAGCACCGAGCTAACTCCCGATGGCATCGTGCCACCAGGTCATTATTTGGTTTTGGGTGACAACCGCAATAATAGTTACGATAGCCACTATTGGGGCTTCGTCCCGAAGGATAAAATTATCGGTAGAGCCATTATCAGATTTTGGCCGATTAATCGCAGTGGCGGCATTACGCCTCAACCTGAATACTCAAAGTAGTTCCAAAAAATCCCCTCCTGGGAGGGGTGCCCG
>NZ_JANPGM010000179.1:0-2748 GCF_031423935.1 Chamaesiphon sp. VAR_69_metabat_338 | reverse complement strand
CTTACTTGCCCCCTGTCTTGTCGGTTTTTTTATTCGGAGGGTACCTCCGAATAAAAAAACCGCAAAGTCCCCCAGAATTGGGGGACTTTCTAGAGATTGGCTCCCCCAGAATTGGGGGTTGGGGGGCAAACAAATTAAGATTTGACTGGAGTTTCAGACTTGTGTATACACGGTAGCTTTTGAAGGGGGGCTAGGGGGATCTTCCATAGTTCGATCTTAACGAAATTGAGTTTTCAGACATCCTCTAAGAAGATCGATCGACACTGCGACTGCACAGACTTCCTCCTTTGGGTAGATAACCTGACTATTAGCTCTAGCTAGACTAGAAGAACAGAGGCTGGCATTAGGGTTTGAGAATGGCAGCAGCGATCGATAAATCAGAGGAAATAGTGATGGCAGAACCGCGAACGAATTCATTAATAGGTGCAGATCCCGAAACTAACGCCGACGATGATGCCTATCGTGCCGAGGTGAATGGGGATGAAGCCGTCGGCGGTACCACCGCAGTGCCCAGTCAAAATGACACGGAAGAATTGGCAGCAGCAGTGGGGATCGTCGTCGATGACGATGCACCGCTAGACACGGAAGAAATGATGGAAGAGCGCGATCGAGATCGGTGGGAATTAGATCCCGCATCGGCGATCGATATCTAGCAATCGATCGGTTGCGTCGAGTGGCGATCCGCTAGAGCGAACCTCCCAATCTGCGACAACCACATCGGTCGATGTCCAGGCTCTTGGCAACCCGCTCGACTCGATCTAAAGGTTAGCAGTAACAAATAGTATCGGTCTTTACTATTCCCTGGTAGACCCAGTCGGGTTAAGATGTGTAAATGAGCGAATGAGAACCAGACTAGGCGTGGCTTAGTTTATGAGTGCCGATCATTCGCGATCGAATATTTACTCACTCCTCTTTCCCCGCACATGGCCGAGCGCAGTTTGCCGTTAACTATCGAACACCCGATCGCACCTCAGATCGAGTGGTCTGCTGGCATGGGTTATCGACGCATCAAGGCGGCGACCATCTTAGGTAGCTTGTGGCTGGGAGTAGCTGCCTTACATCTGATTAGTTGGGGCTATATCATCGCTTGGGCGATTGCCAGTCTGTTTTGTTGGCGCGCATTGAGATTAGTTGCGACGCGAGTTGCCCCACCACCATTATTCGTACCGCCGCAGACTTATCCGTTTATTTCGTTAGCAATTGCGGCCAAAAATGAAGCCGCCGTGATTGCCAACGTGGTTGCCAACCTGTGTAGTTTAGATTATCCAGCCGATCGATATGAAGTCTGGGCGATCGACGATCGCAGTACCGATCGCACGCCCGAGATCTTAGACAAGTTAGCAATTGAGTATCCCCAACTCCAAGTCCTCCACCGTACCGATAGCGATACTGGTGGTAAATCTGGCGCGCTCAATCAAGTGCTAACGCTAATGCAAGGCGAGATTATCGGCGTCTTTGACGCCGATGCCCGAGTCGCTCCCGATTTTTTGCACCAGGTGTTAGCTTATTTTCAGAATGAAACAGTCGGCGCGATCCAAATGCGCAAGGCAATTACCAATAGCGATACTAATTGGCTCACCGGCGGGCAGCGGGCGGAAATGGCTCTCGATGCTTATCTCCAACAGCAACGCACTCACAGCGGCGGCATTGGCGAACTACGCGGTAACGGTCAATTTGTCCGCCAGACGGCTCTAGCGGACTGTAATGGCTGGAATGAAGAAACGATTACTGACGATCTCGATCTGACAATTCGCTTGCATCTGACGGGGTGGGACATCGCGCTGATGCCCTACCCGCCCGTTGGTGAAGAAGGCGTCACGACAGTTAAATCGCTCTGGCACCAACGCAATCGCTGGGCAGAGGGTGGATTTCAGCGGTATCTCGACTATTGGGAGCCGATCGCCAGCAATCGGATGGGTACTAAAAAAACTATCGATTTGCTCTCGTTTCTGTCGATTCAATATCTGCTCCCACCCGCTGGGATTCCCGACTTTCTGATGGCATTTTGGCTCAAGCATCCACCCCTACTCCTGCCGATGACAGCTTCGCTGGGGGTCGCTTTACCATTGTGGGGGATTTGGGTCGGATTACAACGCACCTATCGCCAAGCGGCTACTCCGGCTATTGAGGGCGATCGTCGCCCCGTCAGTTGGGTCACACTCTTCAAACAAACGGCGATCGGCTCGCTATTTATTTTACATTGGCTGATTGTGATGCCACTAGCGATCGCCCGGATGGCGATCTTGCCCAAACGACTCAAATGGGTCAAAACCCTGCGTCAAGACGATCTCTCGCAAGCCTAAAATCTGCGATCGAAAAAACTAATAACGTACCGATCGCTGGGCATACTTAGTATAGATAGATAGATCTTACTTAGACCATCTGCTGCCAATCGAACAGTGTGGCACAATAAAATGGGTAGGTCTAGTATCTTCACCCGCTCACCCGTTCGCGTAGCGTCGCCGCTGGCGCATCGATTACCCATGCAGGATTCCCGCGAAATTGATTATTTCGGACAACGCGTTCTTCAGATCGTTCAGCCCTTGGCGGCTGGCGGAGATCGCCGCGAAGTGCTGTCGTTGTTAGCTC
Source organism: Chamaesiphon sp. VAR_69_metabat_338 (assembly GCF_031423935.1). Classification (NCBI taxonomy): domain Bacteria; kingdom Bacillati; phylum Cyanobacteriota; class Cyanophyceae; order Gomontiellales; family Chamaesiphonaceae; genus Chamaesiphon; species Chamaesiphon sp. VAR_69_metabat_338. The sequence goes on along the minus strand of NZ_JANPGM010000179.1, from coordinate 159 downwards.
AATCTGTAGCTAACAACTTCGCCGCAGATGGCTGTTGGATACTGCAATGTGTATCTCCAGGTGTCATCCGCGTTGCTGCCAGTGCTTGTGTTAGCCATCGGACTAGCGCGATCTCAGAACAAATAACGACTTTTACGCTCCCAGCCGCTCCGACCCCCG
>NZ_JANPGM010000178.1:0-4586 GCF_031423935.1 Chamaesiphon sp. VAR_69_metabat_338 | reverse complement strand
ACGATGTCGGTCGGCGGCCCGAACTGCGGAGCGCTGCGTGCGGGGACTCGCTTGCGCTGTTCCACGTAGGTAAGGATCGTGCCGTTGGCGTCGGTCAGGGTCGGCTTCGGTCCACGAAAAACTCCAGCAAGAGCGGGAAGTCAAAGAATCCGAACTCGCCGCCGTCCAAGTCCAAGGCTCCACGCTGCTCCGCGAACAAGTTTCGGACAACGATATCGCCGAAATCGTCGCCAAATGGACGGGCATCCCCGTCAACCGCTTGCTGGCCTCCGAACGCCAAAAGCTCCTCCAACTCGAATCCCACCTGCACAACCGCGTAATCGGCCAGCATGAAGCCGTCAGTGCCGTCTCCGCCGCCATTCGTCGCGCCCGTGCGGGGATGCAAGATCCCCACCGCCCGATCGGCTCGTTCCTATTTATGGGGCCGACTGGTGTTGGTAAAACCGAACTCGCCCGCGCCCTAGCGGAATTTCTGTTCGACAGCGAAGAGGCGATGGTGCGACTGGATATGTCCGAATATATGGAGAAACACGCAGTTTCCCGTCTGATTGGTGCCCCTCCGGGCTATGTCGGCCATGAAGACGGCGGTCAACTCACGGAAGCCGTGCGCCGCCACCCTTATTGCGTTGTGTTATTCGACGAAATCGAAAAAGCGCATCCCGATGTCTTTAATATCCTGCTCCAAGTCCTCGATGATGGGCGGATTACTGACTCCAAGGGCAAAACTGTCAATTTCTGCAACACGGTAATTGTGATGACCAGTAATATTGCCAGCGAGCAGATTATCACGACCTTACTCAATCCCAATCGCGACCATACCCAAACCAACGATCTGCGCGAACAGGTAACTAATACCCTCCGCACCCATTTCCGGCCAGAATTTATCCAGCGGATTGACGAACTGACGATCTTTGAACCGCTCAAGAAGACCGAACTTCGCCAAATTGTGACGATTCAAATCCATCGGATCGAAAAGATGCTGGCAAATCAAAAGATCGAGATTCAACTCTCCACCGCCGCCCAAGATTATCTTGCCGATGTCGGCTACGATCCGATCTATGGTGCCAGACCGCTCAAACGCGCCATTCAACGCGAATTACAAAATCCGATCGCCACCAAGATTCTGGAAACTACCTTCGGGGCAGGCGATACGATTTTCGTCGATTGTATCGTGAGCGGCTCCGCGCCAGTTGAGACTCGATCGCTTACCTTCAATACCAAACCAGTAGCTAAAGCAAAAAAATCGACTCCGGCAGTTATCCCCGAAGTGATTCTACCAGCCGTTACCGTGGAGGGCTAGCAGGTGACTAGTAAAATTAGCGTGTAAGTTCGATCGTCGTCAATTTCGATCTTGCCAGTTGTTATTTGTTTGAGCTTTGCTCGATTAATTTGTTAGTAACCTCGCATCATTCTTGATGCATCGATCGCACAGACAAACTGGTACTATGTTCGAGATGGTGAGGGTACCCACAAGCGGCGTTTTTTATTCGGGGGTTCCCCCCGAATAAAAAAAACATCAAGAAGGGGCACCCCTACAGATTTTGGTGGTGTAACGATAACCTGTAGGGGCGGTGCCTCGTGCCCGCCCTGCACCAATGTCGATTGCACAAATGGTCGTTACCGTCTTTCATCTAGCCATTGTTGTAAGATTACCGCCGCTGCGATTCGATCGATCGTCGCTTTATTTTGCGAAACAGAAATATTTGCCGCCTTCATCATTTCTTCCGCAGCATAAGAAGTCAACCGTTCGTCCACATACTCGATCGGCAATTCGATAACAGCGGCGACGCGACGGGCAAATTTCTGCACTTGTTTAGCTTGAGAGCCTAAATTACCGTCCATCGTATAGGGTAAACCCAGCACGAGGATCTCGACTTGTCGATCGAGGATAATCTCATTTAATTGGGCGATATCTTCCTGAAACGAACTGCGCCAAATCGTCGTAATCCCAGTAGCAATCAACCCTAAGCCATCACAACCAGCCACCCCAATTCGCTTATTCCCAACATCTAATCCTAATGCGGCAACTCTCATACTGGTATTTATCTCGCAACCGTCTTGCGGCGCGCTTGCGCGATCGACATTGCGAAACATCCTGAAGATTTAAGATCGCAAAAAAATAGAGACACTATCGATAATGTCTCTATTGTACGGGATATTGAATTTGCGGATGGAATCGCGCTGAGGTTTCCTCAGCATGCGTTCCACCAAGCAGGCGGATCGAGATGATTAACTCATGCGGTTAGGCAACGAATTCTTGGGGAAATTCATCTTCTACTCTGTCCGTCGCACTCAATAGCTGCGATTGCGGCAAAGTTAATTCGGTTGTCGGCGTTAACAAATTGAGGAAGCGGTTGGCAACCTCATCTTGGCGTCCCAAAAAGAACTGATCCCAATTGGCTTGGGTAGGGGCAACGTGGCTGTGAACTTTACAGGCGGGGGATTTAGCGTTATTACCCGCCAGCTCGCGTTTGACGGTGAACTGGAAGACACACAGGCTATTGAATCGGGCATCTTTCGCGCGAGCGGGAATGGCATTGGCGATCGCGTGACACTTGGTAACTTCAGTCACTAGTTGCTGCCAATGGAAGCTAAAGCTGGCTTGATTCGCACCTTTCGCTACGTACGCAAAACCGATTTCATGTAATGGTTGATTGTGTTCGTCTAACAGCAATACTTCATAGCATTGTGCCGTGCCATACTTTTCGCGGTTGCTATAGAGTTGTTTGCTATATTGTCCGGCGACTACCAATCGTCCTTCGGAACGCGAGAGCTGTCTGTCAAAGGCAAATAATGGCGAACGTGGTACTACCAGCATCCGAGGCGATTGAATCAATAGCCCGCGTTCTTTGCCGCCACTGTTATATTCATAGACAATCGTCTCACTCTCATCGATCGACTTCCAGCCAGCTTTGGCCATTTCTGCTTCAGTGATGAAGTAGCCGCACTCACTGGCACCATTTTCGCCGCGTAATGCTTGGATGCGGGGTAGCCGTGCGTTGGGGTTGACGTATTCAGGAGCGGCAAAGCGATCGCGAACTTCTGCTGCACTGGGTACTACTTGTGTTTCCTGAAGATCGACGATTGTCGAGCCATTGCTGGTGGATGTTGCCGTCCCAGTTGTGCCAGTGGCGGGGATGTGATTGTAGTCAGCAGTATTGTCTTTAGTTGCTCTGGTTTTGGAGTAAGTCATAGATCTGCTCGCTCGGTAATTTTAAAGTTCTTTGGTGGGGGTGCGCTCGACCCTTGTTAGTACAAGTATATCACAGTTTCGGGAAAATAGTACATAAGCCCTAAGAAATATGTGAGTCTTAATAGCGAAATTGACAGACTCACCTCTTGCACCAGCGGCTCGCGCTCTGGAGGTTCCCTCTAGATTGAACGAGACAAGACAACCATAAAGAATAGTAAAAACGCCGCTTGTGGGTACCCTGGACAACGGTTAATTCAAGCCAATCTTGGCACGCATTTGGTCGGTAGCTCGATCGCCCCTGCTCTGTCGATCGGTGCATTTAAATGCAGATCTTGTTATTTTCGGGATTGGTATGCTATGCTTATATGTCTGACAATATGTCAAATTTTAAACGCAAGTTTTCCCAGGGCTAACTGTGGCAAATATTAAGTCTGCAATCAAACGTGTCGAAATCGCCGAGCGGAATCGGCTTCGGAATAAATCTCATAAGTCTGCGGTACGGACGCTGATGAAGAAATACTTCACAGCCGTCGATAAGCATACTGCCGAACCTACAGCCGAATCTTCGGCTGAAGTGCAAAAGTGTATGTCTGAGGCTTTTCAAAAGATCGATAAAGCCGTCCAAAAAGGTGTGTTGCACCGAAATAATGGTGCTAATAAGAAAGCTCGTCTGGCCAAAGTCCTTAAGTAAGACTGCTTGATTCTCAACTAGAGAATCGCTCGCCTGATTTCTGCGATCTGTTGGATAAAGCGAGCGGGCTAACACAATGCCCTCAATCTGTTGTCTCTCGATCGAGAGCGGCTATGAGCGAGCGAGTGTTGCCGCACTCAGGCTAAAAAGTACGCCAACGAACCCAAGTTAACCCGTGCTAAATGCAGCTAATTGATACTCACGTTCATATCAACTTTGATGCCTTCGAGGCGGATCTAGAGGCTGTACGCGATCGCTGGCAAGCAAATGGAGTCGTACAACTAGTACATTCTTGCGTGACGCCAGCAGAGTTTTCCAAAACTCAGCAATTAGCCGATCGTTTTCCCGAGCTATTTTTTGCTGTTGGTTTGCATCCTTTGGATGCTGATTTGTGGCAGCCAGATTTGGGAGAACTGATTGGTGAGTTAGCCAGTAGCGATCGACGAGTAGTGGCGATCGGTGAAATGGGACTAGACTTTTTCAAAGCCGATAACCATGAGTGGCAGATTGATGTCTTCCGATCTCAATTACAAATTGCCAAAACCCTAGATTTACCAGTCATCATTCACTGTCGAGATGCAGCCGTTGCCATGCGCAAAATTTGTCAAGAGTTTTGGGCAGAATTCGGCTCTGTACGCGGTGTGATGCATTGCTGGACTGGAACTCCAACCGAAACTCAATGGTTTCTGGATTTGGGGTTCT
>NZ_JANPGM010000177.1:0-1729 GCF_031423935.1 Chamaesiphon sp. VAR_69_metabat_338 | reverse complement strand
TTTCGATTTAATTCGGGGATTGGCAGCTTATGAGAAATTGAGCGATCGGGTGACGGGAAATACCGAACTATTGCGATCGCATTTATTTGGCGATCGACCTTATGCTGAGGCAATTGTTGCGGAATTAGATAACCAGGCGATTGGGTTTGCCCTCTTTTTTCACAATTACTCGACCTTTCTCACTCAACCGGGACTCTACCTCGAAGATGTCTTCGTTCGTCCCGAATATCGCCGTCAAGGGGTCGGCAAAGCCTTGCTGACTGCTGTGGCCAAAATTGCCGTCGATCGCGGTTGTGGGCGGCTAGAATGGTCGGTACTAGAATGGAATCAGAATGCGATCGAGTTTTATCAGAGTCTCGGTGCGACGGTATTACCAGACTGGAAAATTTGTCGGCTCACTGGCGAAACCCTGGCTAAATTTGGCGATTAGGGACATTAGCTTTATAGCTAGCAAGCATTAACCCCTGAAGAACGATTAAAATTTAGAGAGTAATATTCACCGAAAACTGCCAGCAATGTTAACTATCTGGGTAAACGAACAATTAGATCCTGGCGGCTTGATGTATGCCTGTATTGCGTCTCGAAGCGAAGCCCTAGCCAGAGATTGTCACGAATCTTTTCTAGCCAATCTCACCCCCGAGCAAATTCGCCTCGGTTGGATCGCACGGCTGCGCACAGTAGCATCTTGGGATGAAGTACCAGTTAACTCGCTGAATTTGGGTTAACTAGAAGTAACCTGGTGCGATCTGGAGTCATCAGTAGGTGAGATCGAACCTTACGGCGCGATTTGAGATTTGTGAAAATCCAAACTATGACAACAGACAACCAGCAAGTTTTCTCGATCGATAATCAGATGGTGACTTCCCTCGCAGTTGAAAAACATGAGCCAGCGACAATTCTGTTTATTGACTATGAAAATGTCACTCAAGTCAGACTAACAGATCTCCAAAAACCCAATCTCAAAATCTTTATTTTTGTCGGCTGCGCTCAAGTCAAAATTCCGTTCGAGCTAGTCAGAGAAGCGCATTTATTAGGCGAAGCAGTCGAATGGATTGGGGTCGAAGGTAGTGGTGCCAACGCCTTAGACTTTCATATTGTCTTTTATCTGGGGCAAATTAGCCTCCAATCCCCTAATTCTAAGTACGTCATTCTCTCACGCGATCGCGGCTTCGATCCGTTGATCCAACATTTAGCTAAACGCGGCATTTCATGTCGGCGGATCGATAGTTTAGAAGTGCTATCTGGCAATCCTGAGTTGACCTATTCTCAGGATTTTTTGTCGGATGTGGCGATCGCCAAGTTATCCGCTGCTATCCCCAAAAGTAGACCGAAGAAGCGATCGACTCTGTACACGTATTTAAAATCAGTCTTAACTAAATATCATCCCAGCGAACCGGAAATCAAAGAATTACTCGATAATTGGTTCGCAACTGGAAAAGTCACAGAAATCAAGGACAAAATTAGCTATAAGTTTTGATTTTTGGCAGCATAGCGATCTCCAAACTTGTTAGGACACACCCCCGACTTCTTCGAGAAGTCGGGGGTGTAGCAGTAATGGTCACATTCTAGCCTACGTCATATAGCAGTTCTATATGATTTGTAAGAAGATTGTAGGGTGCGTTACGCTTTCGTTGTAACACACCGAAAAGAACAGCGATCGAATAAATCTTACGAATTATTTTCGATCGAAATCGAACAGCATGAGTCTTTTGGGCATCATCAGCCGATC
>NZ_JANPGM010000176.1:0-2196 GCF_031423935.1 Chamaesiphon sp. VAR_69_metabat_338 | reverse complement strand
CCCTTTTTCGATTAGTAACTGCATCAATTCTGGAGCGTATAGCTTCAATTCGCCGATCGCGGTTTTGGCTTTGAAAATAAAGATCCCGCTATTCCAGGTATAGTCGCCACTAGCGATAAAATCTTTAGCTGTGTCGGCATCTGGCTTTTCGGTAAATTGATCGACTCGATAGGTTTTTAACTGCCCGTAATCCCCGCTGGCTGCACCCTGCTGAATATAACCATAGCCGATCGAGGGGAAAGTGGGCGTGATGCCGATGGTGACGATCGCGTCTTGAGTATCCGCTAATGCTACCGCCGCCGCGACCGTCTTGGCAAATGCCTCTACATCTCTAATCCAAGCATCAGCGGAAAAAAAGCCAATTACCACATCGTCCCCATAGCGTTTGGCTACTTCCAAACTCGCCCACGCCACCGCTGCGGCTGTATCTCGACCCTCTGGTTCGGCGAGGATATTTACTGCTGGCAGGCTGGGTAATTGCTCCTGAACGCCCGTTTCCAGCAATTTTGATGTAATTACCCAAATATCATCCCAACTACCCACGATCGGTAACAAACGATTAGCAGTAGCTTGGATCAGGCTCTCACCGCTACCATCGAGGCAGAGAAATTGTTTGGGGCGATGTTTGCGGCTCAGCGGCCAAAACCGTTCGCCTTTACCGCCAGCGAGAATTACCGGAACAAACTTGGGTCGCATGGGCTGAATTTAGAAATAGCTAAATGTTACTTACAGACGATCGCAATGACGCAATTTAATTTACCCTACCACGACCACGGAATCACTCGCAGCCAGATTGCCACCATCGATTCTAACTTCTGTTTGTGGATTGCCACTGCCAATAAATTAATTGCGATCGATCTACCCCAACACGATCGAGATTTAGATAATGCGATTAACCAGTGATAGCTTGGAGAAATCAGTCCATAGACCATCACAAAGTAGAAAATTATTTTACTCGTTTGCGAAACCGCACCGAGAGGCAACTGGGGAGGGCGATCGATCGTTACAACAATCGATCGAATTAACGACGATTACCGACCGTAGGCTTCGCCAACGACCAAACCCAAGAGAATCGATCGCTCATTTCGACAGGGTATAAAGATGCTCCTCAATGACGATTACCTGTCATCTAGGGGCAACACTTTTCCGTAACCAGTCAGTAAAAGCATCCCGTTCGCGAAGCGTCTCCATTAGGAGAATCTAATTCACCCGCAGCTAAAGCCAAAATTATCCGTTCCTGTTCATCCACCATCGCCTTAATCTCCAACCGATTCAACACCAGAAATGTCTCCATTGCCGCATGTCCAGCACGTTTATTGCCATCAATAATGGATGATTCATCACAATTGAGAACCCCAAGGCTGAAGCTTTTTCAATAATTGTTGGATAAAGTTCCTCACCACCAAAAGTCATCCGTGGTTGAGCGATCGCAGATTCTAATGCACCCATGTCTCGGATACCGCTACTTCCTGCCGCCTGTTCGAGGATTTGACTATGTAGCTTGATTACTTCTGCCAACGTGAGATAACGAATCATGCTAATCGGCGATAGAGTTCAGCGTTCTTCTTGAGCACATAAGCTGCTGCTTGAGTAAACTCATCTTGAGGACGAGCTAGCCAATCTTCTATATTCACACGCAGTAAATCTTCTGGCGAAACTTGACTGTCTCGTGCTAATTGCTGCAATTTCTGAAGTTGCTCATCTGGAATGTCAATGGTGATAGAGGCCATTCGGGAGTTCCTTGATGTTGTAGATATTTATTATTATAACTTCGCCAAACCTAAATTGAGAGCGCGATCGATATATTCTTGAATATCTACAATGCCAACGCCAAAAGTGTTAAAATGATGTTTGGACGATTTTCTAATTCTAAGAGTAGGTATTGAACATGCAATATCAAGTATTTGTTAAAAATCCAGCCGAGAGCGAGTTTATGGCATCTGTTATTGGATTGCCAAATGTAACCGCTAATGGGATGACAGAAAAAGAAGCGATCGATAAACTTAAAGTTATCCTAGATGCTCAATTTAGGAATGGGAAATTAGTAACGATCGATATAGATATACCTAGCAAAGTAACTGAAGAAAGAAGCGATCCTTGGATAGATAACATGGGTATCTTTCAGGACGATCCAACTTTTGATGACTTTTTGGCAGAAGTTAATAATTATCGTAATGAGGTAGATTCGATTGAGGA
>NZ_JANPGM010000175.1:0-6209 GCF_031423935.1 Chamaesiphon sp. VAR_69_metabat_338 | reverse complement strand
GATCGGGCGATCGAGATTTTAGATACGCCACCTGCGCTCGTCTCCGAGGATGATTCGCGCTATATTGCGGCGTCTCATTTGATTAACTTTCAGACAGACAAGTCGATCGCCGCCTTGATGCGAGCATTGCAAGAAACCGATCCGAGTCTGGATAATAAGATCGTGCGGCGTAAATCGATCGAAATCTTGGGGCGATTGCAAGCAGTCCAAGCTCTGCCTGCGATCCGCAGCTGTCTCCAAGAAGATGATTGTTATACAGTCGAAAATGCGGCATGGGCGATCGGTGAAATCGGTACTCAAGATCCCGAAATTCTCGCAGAATTAACTCAGCTCCTCGCCAAACCGGGGCAAAGCTATCGGGTGATGATTCACACCCTGACGAAGTTAAATTATCAGCCTGCGGTTCCATTCATCAGTAAATTTATCAATGACGCAGATCCGCCGATCGCGAGTGCGGCGATCGCCGGAGTCTGCCGTCTGACTGGGGACTCTACCCAGATGACGCAGGTAGTCGCCATGCTGCAAAATCCAAATGTGTTAGGACGGCGACTATCGATTCAAGATTTAATGGATGCACGGTATTATGCGGCGATTCCCGATATTGCGAGCTGCCCCGTGTCTTTGGTATTTAGACTGCGAGGAATTCGGACGCTCGCCGCAGCCGGAATTGGCGATGGCTCGATCGATTTTGCCACCATCCAACCCTATTTAGAACGATCGTTACGCGATCGACCCCAAGATCTCAAACTGGTACACAGTTACGATCGAGTACCCGAACTTCCCGTACTGATTCGCAACTTATACGAAACTGATTTCGGCAAGTGTTATTTAGCCACCCAAACGATCGTCGAGAGCTATCCAGACGCCGCTCCAGCGGCGTTATTTGCCGATTATGAAGCAGAAGCTAATAATGATTACGGTGCCCATTTTCATATCATGAAAATCATGGGTTGGCTCAAACATGCCCCTGCTTACGATCTCTTAGTCGAAGCTCTCCACAATACTCAGCCCCAATTCCAAAAATCTCGCGCCGCTGCGGCGATCGCACTAGGCGAAATCGGCGATGTGCGAGCGATTCCTGAATTACACAAGTGTCTAGAAACTAAAATCTGGGATCTCAAATATGCCACGCTGATGGCACTAGAGCAATTAGGCGATAATAGTGGTTACAATATTTTAGCCGACGATCCTGACTGGTTAGTAAGCGCAAAAGCTAACTCCAAACTCTCACTTATCTGAGATCGATCGCAACCAAATCCCTGAAACCTTGAAAAATAGTAGGCTGGGTTGAAGAGTGAAACCCAACTATCAATTATCAATTATCAATTAAACTCATGTCTATAGAAGAACGCTTACAACAACTAAAGCACCCAAATCCGCACATGCGCGATCGAGCGATGTGGGAACTAGTCGATAATCCCGACGAAACCACGATTCCGCGCCTGATGAGCATTCTCGATGATGAGGATACCACCTATCGGCGGGCGGCGGTGAAAACTCTAGGCGCGATCGGGCACGATACCGTCCCCCCGTTAGTAGCAGCCCTCCTCAAGAGTGAAAATGTTACCGTGCGCGGCAGCGCGGCTAAAGCACTTGCCCAAGTAGCGATTAATTATCCTGAAGATCCCTTCCCAGCAGATGGGATTGAGGGATTGACAACTGCGCTCCAAGATCCAAATCCGGTAGTTAATATTGCTGCAGTCATGGCGATGGGTGTCATTGGTGCGCCAGTCGTCGGTAATTTAATTGAGGCTTTACAAACAACGGACAATCCGGCACTAGCAATGTCGATCGTCAATGCCCTCAGCGCGATCGACGATCCGCGCTGTTTAACGGCGATTAACATTTTGTTAGCAGATGAATCGATCGATTCCTATGTTAAAGAAGCGGCGACTAGTGCCTTATCACGGTTAGAAATGACAACTAAATTTCAGAGCGAACGAGCGTGAATAACCGACTACGGGCTGGGGAAAAATCGATCGACGATCTCATCAGTTTACCGATGTATCCGAGCTAGTAAGTAATGATAGATGTCCCATCTCAATGGCTACAAGGTATTGAAGAATTCAATGCATGCGAGTATTACGCCTGTCACGATACTCTCGAAGCTTTGTGGATGGATTCGATCGATCCAGACAAAAAATTCTATCAAGGCGTACTGCAAATCGCCGTGGCTTGCTACCATCTCCACAATCGCAACTGGCGTGGTGCGGTGACTCTCCTCGGTGAAGGGATCGGACGATTGCCTTATTATCAGCCAGTATATGCAGGCATTGATGTTACTAAGTTAATTCAAGATAGCCGCTACTTGTTAAATACACTCCAATCGATCGGGATTGAAGGTATTAATGATTTTGTCGATCGACTAGCCGAAGATTCAAGTATTTTACCGATGGTTAATTTAGTTAGCAACCCAACTAATTAAGTATTAATATCCGATTTATTATTTACAGCCTCAGTCGATTCGATTTGACTGGGAGATTTTACAGCAGTTTCGATTGCGTCTACTTCTTTTTTAAACTCAGACTGAAAATCGTTCGAGGCTTCCTGGAAACCTTTAATCGCCTTACCGAGACTCTTGCCGATTTCTGGTAACTTTTTGGGGCCAAATACCAATAATACGACAACAGCGATCGCGATAGTTTCCGGTAAACCAATCCCAAAAAAGTTCATAATCTTCTTCCTACTTCCAATTGCTCTGGTTGTGTGTAACAGTTCTACACCATTGTTGTTTCGAGCTAGATTGAGGATTCTAAACGTCCCGACTCGATCGCCTAGCTCTCAATTATTAACTATCAATTATCAATTAATTTAGTAACTATCGATCGGGTATGGGGAGAGTGAATCCTGACGATCGTCATCCAGAGATAACCCGATCTAGAGGTTATCCGTAGTCACCCACCCCAATCTCCAGTCACGGGCGATCTTATTGTCCGCCGCCGCCACTCCAGTCAACAGAAAAACTATCGAGGACGAGAGAGTTATTGTAGATTTGGAGGATGATCAGTAAAAAGACCGCAAATAAGAGCATAAATACGCCCATGACTGGGGTAGTGCCCCAGCCTGGAACGACCTTACCATATTCAGCATTTAGAGGTCTGAGCAGATCTCCTAATTTAGTACGTTGTGCCATGTGTCGATAATGTTATGTGAATACTATTATATAGGCGGGGTGGATACATTCCACATCCCCAGTGTACCAACAAAATTCTCGTTTTCGACAACCGCTCCCGTTCTAGTTTTGAGGAGGAGTCACACGTGGTGAGTGGCACAGCGTACCGGAGGTAATCGCGATATACTGTCGATCTCTTAAATATTTGGTAAATTTTTGTAAAATTCATTAATATTGTAAGAGAAGCAACATCCTTAAATTAAATTAATCATGGAATCTGCAACAGTTCTTAGCATTACCTTGGGTGCAGCGGTGATCCTCACCACTGCCTACGGTCTATACCTGTCTTTTGGTGCTCCCTCCAAGCAATTGTCCGACCCCTTCGATGACCATGAAGACTAAATTTAGTTGAGAGTTGAAAGTTGAGAGTTGAAAGCTGAAAGCCGATCGAGCCAGTCTTAGGGTAGATGGTTCCCACCGTCTACTTTTCAACGGCTCTAACTATTCGTTAATACCACTTGTCAAACGATCGCCACCGCTGCGGACAGTAACGGGAAGCCTAGTTTTTCGCGCTGGGCAAGATAAAGGTGGGCGACTTGTCTGGCTAGTCCGCGTACTTTGCCGATATAGCGCGTCCGTTCGGTGACGGAGATGACACCACGCGCATCGAGCATGTTGAAGGTATGGGAGCATTTGAGGACATAGTCCAAGCTCGGCATCACCAACTCTTTGGCAATTAATTGTTCGGCTTCCTGCTGGTAGAGATCGAACAGGGTAAATAGTAATTCGGGATTGGACGCTTCAAAATTGTAGGTAGACTGCTCGATTTCGGATTGAAGAAAGATATCGGCGTAGGTAATCGTGTCGTTCCACTGGATCTTGGCGATCGAATCCACGCCTTGAAGATACATACACAGCCGCTCCAAGCCGTAGGTAATCTCGATCGATACCGGACGACAATCGATACCACCACACTGCTGAAAGTAGGTAAATTGCGTGACTTCCATCCCATCGAGCCAGACTTCCCAGCCGACACCCCAGGCACCCATGGCGGCATCTTCCCAGTTATCTTCAACAAACCGGATATCATGGTCGGCTGGCTCGATGCCCACCGCGCGGAGTGAGTCGAGATAGATATCCTGAATGTTATCGGGAGATGGCTTAATTAAGACTTGGTATTGATAGTAATGTTGGTAGCGGTTGGGATTTTGGCCGTAGCGACCGTCTCCCGGACGGCGACAGGGTTCGATGTAAGCGACAGACCACGGTTCGGGGCCGATCGATCTCAAGAAGGTATGATGGCTCTTGGTAGCTGCACCTTTTTCAGTATCGTAGGCTTGGACGATCGCACAGCCGCGATCGCTCCAGAATTGGTTGAGAGTGGCGACGACAGATTGAAAGTTCATGAATAGGGGATAGGGATTAGGGGATAGAGGATAGGGGGTCGGCTTTAGGTTTTAGGCTTTAGGGAATAGGAGATAGGGGTTAGAGGATATCTGAAAAGTCAATTCTGTTAAGCCTAAACCCTAGAAATCCCCCCTAGCCCCCCTTAAAAAGGGGGAACCGGAATTAAAGTCCCCCTTTTTAAGGGGGATTTAGGGGGATTTCGATCTACGATTTACATCAAACAACCTTATTCAGACATCCTCTTAGGGGTTAGTTAAATTACCAACAATCGCCTGGATTGAATCGGGATGTTGCTCGATCGCATCTAGGAGCACAGAAATAGTGGTCGATCGGGTGTAATAATTTAAGATTGATTTCGGGATTTGACCAGAAATTGCTAGAATAGGCTGGCATCAATAATTATGCAAGTGAATGTAACCAAAGTCAGTCTTTTCGATCGATTGGGTTGCTCATATAGTAGTTTGAGTGCCGGATCTGGGAACGATCTACATATCGCCAGATGCCGCTCTCTAGGATAGCCAATCTGCTCGGTTGTTACATACCTAATATTTCAGTCTCGAAGATCCCGATTACCATGAGAGGGAGATCGAAAAATTTGACTCCGTCCGAAGGCATTTTCTATGAGTTCTGCACAATTCCCCCCCAATCGGCCTCCATCGCAACCAGAGGCTGCCACCAGACCTGCGAAACCGATCAAACGACCGAAAAAACCAGATCCGGCAGATTATCCACCTTTGCCACCGATGTTCCAACTGACGGGGAATACACCAATTCCGCCAGCTAGCGAGCCGCTCCAGTATCGGGCGATCGGCTTGATTTTGGGTAAATATATCCCCTCCAGTGAAGAATTCAATCAAGGGATGCTGTTGGCGGATGATGGGACGGAGATCGACGCTGTCATTCTCGGTCGGATCATGAGTTTGATCAAAAACCATCTGGATCTAGAAAAATCGCATCTGTGGGTGGTCTATCCGCGCATTCGCAAGGAAGATAACAAGCTACACGCCCAAATCATGGGCATGTGGGATCCGCAGTTGACGATCGAGCCAGTCGATCCTACAGACCCCGAGCCACCGAATGCGGCAGATCCCGCGCCCATAATTCCCACGCTCGAAACTTTGGGCATTCCCGATAGCTATTTTTCAATTCGGGGCGAAGTCATCTATCAATCGCGGGAAACCAAAGAAATTTTCGTCAAAATCCGCCAAGCTCCCAAGAAGAAAACTGACGAAGAGCGATATTTCAAAATCCGCTTAGTTGGCGATCTGCCGCAAAAGTTAGTCGGTAATTTTTGGGATTTCGATGCGATTCGCGTCGATAACGATTTACAGATCCACAGCGGTCAATTTGTCGCGACCGTCCGCGCCAAATCCCCGCGTAAAGGCGGTGGTAAACCACCAGATGGGAGTGGTGGTAGCTCCAAACCATTTAAGAAGTCTTGGGATGCTTCAGAAGCTAGAGAGTCAGCACCTCGGAGTGATGTCGATCGACCAAAACCCGCACCAGTAAAACGATCGCTCCCACCGAAGCTGGATTTACCAGATCCTTCCTAAGTCGATCTCAAAGTGCGCACCAGGTTGAATATACTAGTGCTTAGTCTAGACTCAGGGTACCCACAAGCGGCGTTTTTATGCGGAGGTTCCCCCCGCATAAAAAAACGACAAGACAGGGGCACCCCTACAAGTTATCT
>NZ_JANPGM010000174.1:0-10996 GCF_031423935.1 Chamaesiphon sp. VAR_69_metabat_338 | reverse complement strand
AGCCCGATGTTTCGCAACGTCAACCGCTCTTTGAGTTCTCGAAAGATTTGGGGGTTCGCGTCGCCCAGGCGATCGACGATCGTGCCTAAATTCATACATCTACCTCACTTTAGTTTGTTAATCGATCGAGTAACTGGCAATGTCAGTTAGATCGCTCGATCGGCTGCTAATCGGTTAGTTTGGGATTGTCCGCTCTGTTGCAATTTGCGCTGGAGTTGGCGCGTCAAGAAGGCGAAGATGCCCAACTGAGTCAGGATTGATGCCACCAGCGCGCCGATCGGTAGTTGCGGGATGCCGATCGATGCCAGCGGCGAAAATACTAGCAACGTCGCGGCTAGTCCTGTCGGGGTATGATTGGAAGATAAGACGAACGCGCCCACCATCGGCAGAAACATCGCACCGCCGATACTACCGATAATCCACACTTTACGCTGCTTGAAATTGAAAAATAGAGCCAAATGAGCGATCGCGGCATAGATAGCAATCAGACTGGCTGCGATGCAGATGCTGACAGCGAACTGAAATCCAGTCAGTAAGCGAGCGAAAGCAAAGAAGGACAGTGGCAGCCACAAGACTAGTGCCATGCCGAGATTAATGACAACCGCCAAGAGTGCGGGACTTTTGTCGTTACCAATCAGATCTGTCATTAATTCTCGTTGCCAGAATTTCCGCTGGGGATGGGTGACGCGTTCGCGCCGGTACCGACTCCAATCTTGTAATGCTTGTTTGGAAGGCAGTAGTGTGGGAATTAATAGCAGCAATACCGCAAAGTCGATCGCTGCAAACCAATTGGCAGCACTTTCTCGAACGTAACTGCCGCCACTGCTCGATAAAATCGCCGATACTGCGAATCCTGCAATCCAAATTTGCCAGCAAAGATTGAGGCGATAACTTTGAAATTTACCAACGATCGTGGCAGTAGGAGCGAGATAGCGACGTTCGAGAACCTGCCAGATCCAGTAACTTGCGATCGAACAGGTACCAATTTCAAAGGCGTAAAACAAGAGTGCATTGCTAGCAATTGGCAATCCAAACCACCGGAGTGCGTCAATTCCGAATACATCGCCATCTCGCTCGATCGATCGGATGACGACGGTATTAATTGCCATTAAGGGCATCCACAGCGGGTACCCAATGGCGATCGTGCTTAAGATTGCTTGCACGCCACCGAGAAGAACATATAAAACCGTAGCACTAGCCAATAGAAAAGCTAGTGCTCCAATTGCGAGATCCCAACTCAGGAGTAAAGTAATGTTCCCACCAGCATTCATGCCAGCAATAAAATGTAGCGGTAAGATTGCCGCGATCGCTAGATAAATCAGGCTGGGTACGCCAATAATTTTACCGCTAAAAATTGTCTGTGCCGATTGCGGACTGAGCCGAATAAAATTGAGCGTACCGCGCTTTTCTTCGCGGACTAAATCGGCAACTAAAGTATAAACCGATCCTAAAATCAATCCGAATGGCAAAATCCAAGCTAAACAGGTAAAAATATCTAACCACCATTTTTGCCAGTCAATAATAAAGCCGCCATTTGGACTGAGGCGACAGTAGCTTTCATCATAGCCACTACTCGGTGGCACTAAGCAATAACTGCTATGAACTCCGAGTTTCTGAGCTGATAAAGCCTCATCAGTAGGAACGGGAATCTGGCCGTTAAAATACAGGAGTACCAAACCTTGGACGATCGCAGCACACACTATTGCTAGAGTGATATTTCGCACTGTCAATCGTTCTTTGAGTTCTCGAAATATTTGCGGATTGGAGTCGCCCAATTTGTCAATGATATTAGTTAACTTTGTCATAAATTTCAATGAGATGGCTACTATGGATTATAAATTATGTGTCTTTGTACATCATTTGCCTTGAAGATCTTCAAAATTAAACTGTCTCTAGTAAATTGACTCTTTAAATATCCACATTGTTGTAAGCAAAGACCATTGCAGCAATCGATTAAGTTGTTTGGTGTCTGCTTATTTCCCAATAATTTACTGATAACTAATTTAAGAAATAACGGGAAAATCAAGTTCCCATCCTAACGACCCAATTATCCACTATCAACTAATTTAAGAAGCTTGTTGATGCCCTAACTTTAAGAAGATTGTTTCTAAATCTTCTTGCGTACATTGGAAGTTGGTAATTGGGAGTTGAGCGTGAATGAGCGATCGTAATAAGTCTGCCGCCTCTGCTTCTGTCCCCGAAAAGCCAACTCTAATCTGGTTGGTACCTGCGAGAATTTCAATATCAGTTGCTAGCGAATTGCATTTCAGCTCTCGCTTGAGCACTTCCACATCGCCTAAGGTGGTTATCAAAATTTGTTGGCGACTCAACCGTTGATAGAGATCTTGCAATTGACAACTTTCAACCAAAAATCCCAACTCCATAATCCCTACTGAGGTACAGAGTTCGGCTAAGTCACTCAAAACATGGGAGGAGATCAAAATCGTCATCCCCGCCTCTTGGAGCGTCTTAATAATCTGCCGGAACTGCATCCGCGCGATCGGATCTAATCCCGACACCGGCTCGTCTAAAAGGAGTAAAATCGGCTCGTGAATAATTGTCCGCGCCAAACTCAGTCGCTGTTTCATCCCCCGCGAGAGGGTCGCGATCTTACTATTGCGTTTGGTACTTAGTTGCACCAATTCCAGGACATCGTACAGCCGTCGCTGTCGTCGCTCGGCGGTGAGTTTGTACAACCGCGCGAAATAATCGAGATAATCCCAAACTGTTAGGTCATCATATAACGGGAAATCATCGGGCAGATAGCCCAATACCCGCTTGAGATTGGCATTACTGCGATCGCGCACTAACCGTTCGCCATTAATATAGATCTCGCCGATCGTTGGCTCCTCAGCGGTGGCTAGCATCCGCATCAGGGTGGTTTTACCCGCACCGTTGGGGCCAATCAACCCATACACTTCACCAGCTCCTACCGCCAAATCCACCCCATTGACGGCAATCTGGCGATCGAATTGTTTGGTGAGATCTTCCGTCCGAATTGCTAATTCTGTCGCCATAGCTGGTTCATCACGCGGGGATTGTTTCGATTGTAACTACTCAAACTGGAATCGTGTTGCTTTACCTCACACCTCCAGTCCTTCTATATACAATCTATCCACCAATGATTCCCGAAAGATCGTAAAGATCGAGATTGCCGATCTTTCCCGCTCGCTCAAACCTTCCCGCACGAATACTTTTACTCCGACACCCGTGCTAATTGAATGGCACGGATAATCGCATCATTAGCAGCGGGAAATTGGTAGTCATTCAAATCGCTGGCATTTACCCAGCGGATTTCCTCAGATTCGATCGGTTGCGGAATGCCGCTAAGATGCTGACAATGATGCACGATCGCGATCAGTCGGAAGGTGGGATAATCGTGCTCGACCGTAATTAGGTGCGCGCCAACGCTAATTTCGATCGCCAATTCTTCCTGAATCTCGCGGGCAATACATTCGGCTACCGTTTCACCTGGTTCGATTTTCCCGCCCGGAAATTCCCACAGCCCCCCCATCGTGCCACTATTTTTACGTCGATCGATTAAAATCTGCCCAGATCGATCCCAGATGACAGCAATACCAATTTGTTTCTGCGGCAATTCTAAATTCACAATTTCACAGCTCGAAAATGATTCAGACAGGGGATCTAGTAAGGTCGATCTATGCCAAGATGCTGTCAGTATAGATGATCGGCCACGAGCCACGCCATCCTGCTAACGTTAGTGGTCAGCGGTGGCAGGAGTCTTTGCAACTTCACCAACAGACAACAACAATCTGCTGCACCACGCTTGTTAGCTTGCTGGTATAGAGTTAACCTGACAATAGATCACTGATGAGAAATTCTGAAATCCACAAAAATTCAACTATTGCCTCTGGATATCCTGCAATTGCTCGGAATTCTTCCATTGAGACTACGGGGTCAATTTCGTGGCAAAACATATGCCGAAATTCAAAAATACGTCTAATACTTTTAACCATGTAACCCATTAGTTCGTTGTCATCAACAGGAAACAAATACTGTTGACATATTGCTTGACCTCGGATCGTTTTTAATTTTCCAATGAAATCTTCACCAATCAATGTACTAATATTTCGATTTATATCATCCAGATTGTTGGTTGTTAGAAGATGAGCTACAAAATCACCAATTGAGACTGCTTGAATTTCAAGAGATATAGCTGTTTCAATGCTAAATTTAATGTCTGAAAATTTAGAAGCATTCTCTTTATAAGGAGATCCGTGATCGATTAAATCAGCGTATACCTTGCGAAAATAACCCTCCATACAAGCAACAAGACCAATGGGAATGTATCGACTCAGTTCTGTACTAAGCCCAAAGCTATACTTTAAGGCTTCATAATCTTTTTCTATGCTGTCAAATCCTTCTAATTCTTCTATCCCTTCTATTTGATCAAAATATTCTATAAAGTGAGCGACCTTAGATAGTAAACCAATATTATTAAGCCTTTCTGAAACCAGTTCCCACCTCTGACTAGTTGGCACAGTTCGCTGCTTTTTTGCAAGAATTTCGCTGACATAATCACGCTTACCCATTATAGTCTTCCAGGTCTATCGATAACAACTTAGCACTCATTGCTTAAAAAACAAAAATTGAGCCAGTAATCTCGAAATAGCTTACTTCTAAATGCTAGCAGATGCATTAGTGTACTGCTCCCCGCTGAGATAAAGCAGGCTAACTATTTATTATATGGAAACTTTCCGCCTATTCCCCGAAAACTGGGGTGATATCCAGACAAAGATCGGCTGAAAGCCTGATGCATCATTGATACTTTCCATATGTCATCCTACACCAGCACGATCGCCAGAAAGTTTCTGGATATCACCCTAAATTGGGATATTATCTGGAAATAAAGTTGTGACGACAGAACCACCACCAAAAAAGCTCATCGACCGAGTTAGAGATGCGATTCGAGTCAAGCACTACTCGTACAAGGCCGAACAAAGTCATGTAAACTACCATCGATATCTATGAACTCATCCTTTCGATCGGGCACGTTCGCGTAGCATCCACTGTGCGGAATCGCCATCAGAGATCTCAAATCGGTTCTATCTAATTCTAGACCACAATTCCCCTTCCCCAAGCGAGACGATCTCTCACCACCTATCCATAAAAAAAGCCCGCCGGAGCGGACTTTTCAATCTCTATGAAGCTAAATATTCACCGATATCAGCTTTACGTTTGCGGAGCTTGGCAATCGCTTCGCGCTCGATTTGACGGACGCGTTCGCGGCTGATATTGAGCAAGTCGCCAATCTTAGCTAAGGTGAGCGGTTGGGTATCTTTTAACCCAAACCGGAGGGTGAGCACCTGTTGCTGTTGGGGTGTCAGTTCCGACATCATTCGCTCTAAATCTAATTGAAGCGATGAGTTGGTGACGTATTCCTCTGGCGAGATCCCCGGATCTTCGAGTAAATCGCCTAGCTCGGTATCTTGATTGTCACCGACCCGCAGATCGAGCGACAATGGCTGGCGCGCGCGCTCTAAATACTCGCGGACTTGCTTAGAAGATAGCTCCAGTTCGGCGGCTAGCTCATTAATTGTGGCAGCTCGTCCGAATTGTTGCGCCAGGGCGCGTTGAGCTTTCTTGATCTTGTTGAGTTTTTCGGTGATGTGGATTGGTAAGCGAATTGCGCGGGCTTTCTCAGCAATTGCGCGGGTAATAGCTTGACGAATCCACCAATAAGCATAGGTGGAAAATCGATAACCCTTGCTGGGATCGAATTTTTCAACCCCGCGCTGCATCCCAATCGTCCCTTCTTGAATCAAATCGAGCAGATCGATGTTGCGCTTGATATATTTTTTGGCGACAGATACAACCAGCCGAAGATTGGCTTCTACCATCCGGCGTTTGGCATTTTCTCCCGCCGAAACTGTCTTGTGCAGTTGCAGTTCGTCGATATTGGCAGCACTTGCCCATTCGGTTAAACTTGGTTCGCGACCGAGTTCTTCGATGAGAGTATTCTTGACTGCCATCATGAGCGTCAACTGCTGTACCTGCTTACCATACAGGATTTCCTGTTCGTGGGTGAGCAGGGGCACGCGCCCAATTTCACGGAGGTAGGTACGGACAGTATCAGTTGATGCTTGAGCAGTTTTCATGACTCTGGCTAAAATGTAGGGGTAATTTAGATGCAAAATCTAGATCGCAGGAGAGTCTGCTGAATCGATAGTTAGTGGTAAATGCTATTTACCGCTATCGTTCGGAAGTATCAGTTGCGTTCGATCTCAAGATTACGTTTACTTATCTTTCTAATAATCTTAACATTTCTACACACATATTGACAGGGTTTTTCAATCCTCAGCCAATTGGCTGATAGTACCCAGTCCACAAATGACAGGGCTTTAGCAGTTCGGTCTTCACGACCTAATGACGAGCAATAACCGTCTCGCTCGATATGTCTCTACTCTCATCATAATTAAGATTTAGTTACAAGACGGCGATCTACAGCACATTTTGGAGATATTTAAGTTCGATGCAGACATTTTGGTTGATTCGCCACGCTCAGAGGTTAGACTTTATCGAACCAGCATGGTTTGAAACGGCGATTTATCCTTACGACCCGCCACTGTCGAGTCAAGGTTTAGATTGGGCGATGCAGTTGGCGCAGAAATTTGCGGACATACCCATCGATCGAGTAATAACTTCTCCCTTCTTACGGACTATTCAGACAGGTTCGCCCTTGGCAACGCTGTTGCAGTTACCACTCCAATTAGAGTGGGGGTTGTGTGAGTGGCTATGCTCAGACTGGACTCCAGCCTTACCGAAAACAACGCCGATCGACGAATTGATTCGATGCTACCCAAATATTGACGTCAATTATCAATCCCTAGTTATGCCTTGCTACCCTGAAACTTTGAAGGAACTAGATGAACGTTTGACCATTATAGCTCAAAAACTGACTCGTCACCATTGCGACAATCTGCTGACGATCGCCCACAAAGGCTCTGTCTTGGGGATTGTAGCAGCGTTAACGGGTGAAGATGAGTGGCGAAATTACGATTTACCATGCGGGGGCATCATTAAATTGACTCATGCTGGCGTTGGCGCAGCCTCTCAGAATGAGCATCGCTGGCAATCCCAAATCTGGCCGGGGTAAATTGGATCTAAGTATCAGATCGAACTAGTAAGCGATTTCCTACGCCTTAAGTCTCATCGAGAGGCAAACCGTGACGAAGTGCCGAGAGCCGCGCTTGGGCTTTGGGATCGAGCGAATTGAACAAGAATCGCCCTGAAGATTGTTTTTGGGGGCGGTGCCGTCCCCGCGCTCGTTTGGCACTAAAATCGACATCAGCGATCAGTTGTAATGAAGAGATCCATTCTGCCCCAAATCCAATCGCCGTCATCTGCTGGGCGCGATCGGATGTAGCGACAATCAGTCTCGATGCTGAGTATTGAAGATCGTGTCGAAATGCGGCGCAGAATTTCTCGATGTATGTATCGGCAGTTTCGAGAAAATCGCTGTAATGGATCGATAAATTCGGCGTAATTACTTCGCAATAAGCTGGCATATCTCGACTATAAGCATCGAAGACCACTTTGGTTTGGTAGTCTTCATAAGCACTAAAGTTAATCAGTGCCTCAACCAGTTTGCTGCGTGCGGCTTCTAAGTCCGCTTTCGATCCCGATTGGAGGGGATTGTTTTTGGTCTGTCGTTGACCTTTGGTCTGCGGTAAGCAATCGTGCAAATCTGTCCAGGCTCCAATCACGTTGTAGCCGTCAACGAGCAATACAGCTTGTTTTCGTGAGGGAGGCATGGTTCGAACTACACTTTTCTTAACATTTTTTTATATTAGCCTATCTAATATTAGCAAGTTGTGGGTTAAGTGGGTAGGCTCTAAATCTCAATCTCCCGCATCAACCGCTGGCGCATGCGTTCTGGGTCGCCACGATCGACTAATTGCCCGCGTTCGATCAAAAATGCACCATCACAATAGTCTAATTCTTCGAGCCGATGCGTAACCCAGAGGGCGGTTAAGCCCCGACTTTTGACCAGTTCGCGGACGCGGGCGACCAGATCTAGTTGGGCATCGGGGTCGAGCAGGGCCGTTGGCTCGTCAAATAAGATGACCTCAATTTGTCTGGCGATCGCGCCAGCAATCGCGACCCGCTGCTTTTGACCGCCACTGAGAGCATAAATGGGGCGACGAATTAACTCACCCAGATTGACGGCATTCAAGGCTTCGACCACCCGGTGGCGCACTTGGCTGGCAGTCAGTCGTTCGGCCACCAGGCCAAATGCCACATCCGCACCGACTGTCGGCATGACTAGTTGATAATCGGGATTTTGGAAGACAATGCCCAACCCGCCATCAATCTCGATCTTGCCAGTCTGGGGAGCCAATAAACCCGCAATTAACTGTAGTAAGGTCGATTTACCACTGCCATTAGTACCCAGCAGCATCCAAAATTCACCACGCGGCACGGATAGCGAACAGCGATCGAGCACGATCGTACCAGATTTCCAGGCAAAGGAGAGATCTGTGACTTTGATGGCTGGTGAGGCGGTGGATTCGGTCATATTAATGAGCGGGGATCGGGGTTAAGCACCAGCAAAGGCGACAAAACCAGGGGTTTTACCAGAAGCTGCCGCACCGGACTTTTCGTACATTTGGGCGGCGACGATCGAATCGGTCATCACAGCAATTTTCTTTTCTGGCTGACGATCGCAAGTTAATTCTAGCAAAGTGCGATCGCCAGATTTCGCTGCGGCCAAAACTTGTTCGTAAACGGTATTCGCTTCCTCGACAGTCTTGCGTTGCACTGACATGGGCATGGCCGTGTTTTTGAGCAGGATTTCGATGACGTACATATCTAATGAGAAATTGAGGGTAGGGATTCTCATTGTAAGCCGATCGCGAAATGCATGGCTAGTTAGTGGTGAGATTTGCTGGGGGCGATCGATCCCCAGCGTTTACTGCTAGCCGCTCGGGACTAAAAGAGGTTAAAATTTACTCCCAAGTTAGCGATCTCACCAAATTAATTACAGCATTCGTGAGTATTTATACTCATCAAGCCCAACCCAATGAGGACGAATGGTTCGGTGTCGATCGCGAAATATTAAATTTTGTCGAAGAAAACGTAAAGATTTTACCCACATCGGTACAATTCCATTAGACTAGGTAAAGAAACGTAAACTGATTTAATAAATCGGTTAACTCAACTCATACGCATCGATACTCGCATCTACTTGTTGCTGGATTCGATCGTATCAAACAATGTCCTTATAATATCTGGAGTTTTACTGCACCATGACTATTGCAGTTGGCAACCAGCAAGCCGAAAGAGGCATCTTTGATGTCTTAGACGACTGGTTAAAAAAAGACCGGTTCGTATTCGTAGGCTGGTCTGGTATCTTACTATTTCCTTGCGCATTCATGGCCCTCGGTGGCTGGATGACTGGTACTACATTCGTTACTTCTTGGTACAGTCACGGTTTGGCTTCTAGCTACCTCGAAGGTTGCAACTTCCTTACTGCCGCTCTTTCTACTCCTCCTAATAGCGTGGGTCACTCCTTAATGCTGTTGTGGGGACCTGAAGCCCAAGGTGACTTCACTCGCTGGTGTCAACTTGGCGGTCTATGGGCATTTGTAGCTCTTCATGGCGCATTTGGTCTGATCGGTTTCATGTTACGTCAATTTGAGATTGCCCGTCTAGTTGGGATTCGTCCTTACAACGCGCTGGCTTTCTCCGGCCCGATTGCCGTGTTCGTCAGTGTCTTCCTAATTTACCCATTGGGTCAATCTGGTTGGTTCTTCGCACCTTCGTTCGGTGTCGCTGCTATCTTCCGTTTTATCTTATTCCTCCAAGGTTTCCATAACTGGACGCTCAACCCCTTCCACATGATGGGTGTTGCTGGGATTCTCGGCGGTGCGCTCCTGTGTGCGATTCACGGTGCAACTGTAGAAAATACCCTGTTTGAAGACGGCGCAGATTCTGGTTCGTCGAACACGTTCCGCGCTTTCGACCCAACTCAGTCTGAAGAAACCTACTCGATGGTAACTGCAAACCGTTTCTGGTCGCAGATTTTCGGTGTAGCTTTCTCCAACAAACGTTGGTTGCACTTCTTCATGCTGTTCGTACCCGTAGCTGGCCTGTGGTTTAGCTCCGTCGGTATCGTTGGTTTGGCTCTCAACCTCCGCGCTTATGACTTCGTCTCTCAAGAATTGAGAGCTGCTGAAGATCCTGAGTTTGAAACATTCTACACCAAGAACATCTTGTTGAACGAAGGTATTCGCGCTTGGATGGCTCCTCAAGACCAACCTCACGAACAATTCATCTTCCCTGAAGAAGTCTTACCTCGTGGTAACGCGCTCTAAGCTTTGAATAAAGCTTTGATATGTCGGAAGATAAATGTACAATCTATTTATCTTCCGGTTTTTTTAACTCCGTATTTATAGTTCATCGATCGAGGTACTGCAAGAGTGGAAACGCCCTTTAATACTACAATGATAGGCGGACGCGACCAAGACTCAACTGGGTTTGCCTGGTGGTCTGGTAACGCACGTCTGATTAATCTGTCTGGTAAGCTGTTGGGCGCACACGTCGCCCACGCTGGTTTGATTGTCTTTTGGGCTGGAGCGATGTGCCTGTTTGAGGTAGCTCACTTCGTACCCGAAAAGCCGATGTACGAGCAAGGTATTATTTTGCTGTCGCACTTGGCTACCCAAGGTTGGGGTGTCGGCCCTGGTGGTGAAGTCGTGGATACATTCCCCTACTTCGTCGTCGGTGTATTACACTTGATTTCCTCTGCGGTACTAGGTGTTGGTGGTCTATATCACGCATTGCGTGGCCCTGACACGCTAGAGCAGTATTCTTCTTTCTTCGGTTACGACTGGAGAGACAAGGATAAAATGACTTCGATTTTGGGCTTCCACCTCGTAATTCTGGGTTGTGGTGCATTATTGCTCGTCATCAAAGCGATGTTCGTTGGTGGTTTGTATGATACATGGGCACCAGGTGGCGGTGACGTTCGCCT
>NZ_JANPGM010000173.1:0-2737 GCF_031423935.1 Chamaesiphon sp. VAR_69_metabat_338 | reverse complement strand
GATTCCCCTGGGATACACGGCGAACCTTCAGCAACAAGCAGCTTGAATTTGGCTTGAGGGTTCAATAGTTCAAACACGCGTTTGGCCACTGGTAGAGCGGCAACTATCCCCGTTTCCTTAGCAATCCAGATTGCTGTAGCCACTCGATCTACATTTGGCAAACCCTGGGTACTGCGATCTGAGCGACCGATATCTTCATGGAGCCATTGAATCAAATGTGGATCGAGAACCAGCCAAGGGGGAAGAGTTGGAGCCATTAAGAGTTTTGGGGATTAGATGGTGAATAGCTTGCTGACATCGATCGGGATGTCAGGGCATGATAATGGCGATATATTTCCAGTGGTTAAACAGTTTCCGATTTATAAGTATCACTCTCTAGATCGCGAAATACAACTAATTCGGAAGCCTGTAAATTTACGACCCAATATTCTTGAATTCCGGCTGCTGCATACACTTGCTTTTTCTCATTGAGATCTTTACGCAGTGCTGTGTCGGCATACTCAATTAGCCAAAAAATATCGGCTGGATAAGGATGATGCGTGAGGTATTGACGGATAGGTGCGCGGACAATGGCAATATCTGGCTCTGGCTCAGAGTCATTAGGCAGCGTAATTGGATGAGCCTCGCGAACTTCGGCTCGATCGTCTAACAAAGTTCGGAGATATTTAATCGATTCGCTACAATAAACTGCATGAGGCATTCCCTCTGGTGGCATGTCTACAATGATTCCTTCTAGTAGCTCTACTCGTTTATCGTCCAGTAATCCTGTCTCGACTAATTGGTGATATTCGTCGATCGTCCATTTGGCGGTAGTAAGTGTCATCGCTGATGTCCTCGAACTCTCAACTATTTTAGCAAGCAGGTGGTATGTATTGGTATTGTGGGCGATCGATCGAGTCTCAAACCATCGAGTTAGCTATTAACGATCCAGGCTTATTATATGGAGCGACAGTTTTTACAACCTTCAGAACCGCTAGATCTGTGGGACTAGATCCCCGACTGTCTTGTCTCGATTCCATGGTCGGGACACCCGACCGGAGCGAGCCGCTTCTCGAAGAAGTCGGGGATCTGATGGGTTTAATGGAGCTACACTGCGATCGATTACGATGTTCGATCGAGGATTTCGGTTGGCATCATCCCGTCTGGGAACAGGTTCGATCGGGTGTGGAGTACCTAACTCCACGTTTCCCCGTATTGCGAATTACGATCTTTCCCGACGGACGCGAATTAATTACCGGACGAGATTTACCGCCTAACTTGGCAACTTGGCAACAAGAAGGTGTGACAGTAATAATTGCAGATGGACAATTCACTCGATTTCTACCCCAACACAAAACAGGTAATTATCTCGCTCCCTGGTTAGCTCTCCAACAAGCACGAAACAACAATATTCAAGAAGCGATCCTGACAAACGATCGCGGTGACTGGCTCGAAACTACGACAGGCAATCTTTGGGGCTATCGCGATGGCTGCTGGTATACACCGCCATTAAACGCGGGAATTTTACCAGGCATCGCTCGATCGCAAATTCTGGCACGACTCCAACGCGATAATCGATTGGTCTTAGAGATCGAGTGGAATCCAGAGTGGGTCAAAGATTTAGAAGCGATCGGCTACAGTAATTCAGTAGTTCGCTTTATCCCGATTCATACTGTCATCACTTCTATGGGTACTCTAAAGTATCTAGCCCAGCATCCAGCGATCGAAGAAGTTAGCTGGCTAGGGGCGAGTTAATTGGAGTAAATTTGGGTGAAGATCGAATACAGGAATAATGTTCGATCGGGATGCAAATACTCGGTCTATCGGCGATCGAATCCAATCATTCGGTAATCCACCTCACCCCACCTAATAGTGCGATCGCTCCGATGGGTAAACTAGAATATAGGACCTAGTCAATAGCGATCGAGTCATGGCTGACGGAGATCGCGGAGTAAAGGCAAAGCAAAACGCCAATGCTCAGTCCCCTAACACCTAAGCCACGAAAACTGTCAAATCTCAACTTTAATTTAAAAAACCCTATCAATAAAATGAGAGAAAGGTTAACATAAGTTAATAGAGAGATAAAATAAACCAAATTATCGCGCATGTGCGCTGGTCGGAATTCACCGACAGCTCAGTGCAGTCAGCAGATGGCGCAGACTGGAGGAAACGATGGTTGAGCGATTGGATCGAAACCAAGCCACGTCATAAGTTACCAGTCACCAAGTACTAATATAGGAGAACCTTCGAGTGAATAATAAGCGGTGGAGAAATGCCGGACTATACGTCCTTCTGGCAGTTGTGGCGATCGCTCTGGCAACAACCTTCTTGGAGAAGCCAGCCCCAGCCCAAAAAACTTTGAAATATAGCCAGTTTATCCAAGAGGTCAAACAGGGCGAAATCGAGAACGTAGGCTTGAGTGCCGATCGGTCTCGGGCATTGGTACAAGCTAAGGATGGTACCAAAGCGTTGGTTAACTTACCTCCCAACGATAATCAACTCGTCAACATTCTGACAGATAACGTCAAAGGTAACATTTACGTTCTCCCACAGAATGATGAGAGCGTCTGGTTCCGCGTCCTAAGTAGCTTATTCTTCCCAGTATTGTTACTGGTGGGTTTATTCTTCTTGCTCCGTCGCGCTCAGAGCGGCCCCGGCAACCAAGCAATGAACTTTGGTAAATCCAAAGCTCGCGTTCAAATGGAACCCCAAACTCAAGTTTCGCTTGGTCGATCCCAGCTACGTCACCAAAGGTAAC
>NZ_JANPGM010000172.1:0-2260 GCF_031423935.1 Chamaesiphon sp. VAR_69_metabat_338 | reverse complement strand
TCCCGACATCGACCTCTCCAATCCGTTAGAAGGACTCAAAGACAAGTCTTCCAATCTCATCCCTAATCTAGATGTGAATAACCCGCTAGAAGGGATTAAGGACAAAACTGGCGACTTTATTCAAGGTGGTGGCGCAGCCGTCGCTGCTGGCGGTGCGGCCATTGCTGGCGGCGCGAGCAACTTTTTCAACCGCGACAATTCCGAATCGTCCGATCTCAACCTCGAAATACCCGAGGTCGATGTTAAAGGTACCGCAGCAAACATCCAAGCTAAAGCTGGCGATCTCATCCCCGACGTCAATCTCAATCCAGCTGGCGACGGTGGCTTATTCGATCGCGTCGGTGATTTTCTCAAAGATGGTGGTGGAGCCGCTGCGGCTGGTGGTGCTGCGGCATTAGCTGGCGGTGCTGCTCTAGCTGGCGGCGCGGGTAAATCGGTCAATAACTTCTTTGGCGGTCAAAAGGAGTCGGATTTGTCTGAAGACTTGTCCCTCGAAGACTTTGCCAACGACGATCCGTTTAATTTTGGCACTCCCTTGGAATCTGCCCCGGACAAAGCTGCCGATGCTCTCGATCTCCAAGCCGATCCGTTTGACTTTGGCAATCCTTTAGAAGGTCTTAAAGACAAAGCTGGCGACTTCCTCAAAGGTGGCGGTGCTGCTGCTGGCGCGGCGGGAGCTGCGGCTGTGGCTGGTGGCGCAGCTCTATTTGGCGGGGAGAAAAAAGTAGATATCTCCGAGTTGCAAATTAATGCTGAAGATACCTTCGATCGCGATTTAGAAGCCATCAACCTCGACGATTTGGATGAAGATCCCTTTGCGGGCTTGTCCGATCTGCTGGGCGAAGAAACTGGCGACATGGAAAAAGACACGATCTCCCAAGAATCTGGCTTTCTAGACAGCTTTAAAGACAAAGCTGCTGGATTGTTAGACGATGGCAAAAACCTTGGCGGTGCGGCCTTAGCAGGCGGTGCAGCCGCAACAGTCGGTGCCGGACAAGCCTTCCAATCTTTCTTTGGCGGCAAAGAGACTCCCACGGAAGATCGCAGCGGCGATCTGTCGGGAAATCTCTACAGCGAAGGTCAAATCACCCTCGTTTCGCCTAGCCCGACGCAAGCCTATGCCCACTGGGAAATTCCCGTTCGCCTCAAACGCCAGTTGCGCGAACAAGGCGGTCAGAAACTGGTCGTCCGTCTTTATGACGTCACCAATTTTGATTCTAATATCGAGTTACCGTCTACATTCCAAGAGTTTGAATGTAGCGATTCTGCTTGGGATTTGGAAATTCCGATCGGTCAAAGCGAACATCGCTACCTAACTGAAATCGGTTATGTAACCGCAGATAGTCGCTGGTTGATGCTGGCGCGTTCGGCTCCGCTCTGGATTGGCGCAAACCGAGGCTAATCAACAATTAACTCAACAAAGAGCCGCAACTTCTCAAGATCGAGAAGTTGCGGCTCTTTGTTGCTTCTATCTGCGCTCTGTCGATCGCAACGATTCTCGCAATCGCAATAAAGTTGCGGTCTGATACAGATTCAGCGGCAGCAGCGAAACGCCCTCCAGTCGCGATTGCACCCAACCTTCCCCCCAATACCATTCGTGGAAACCATCGACACCCTGACTCAGTAAGAGGCGCAAACATTGGGAATCGACCCGATCGACTTGCAACTTGACCGCGACAGGGCCGAAACTAGTTTCAAATGTCGTGCCGACTGTCAGCAGATCTTGATTGGCAAACTTCATTTGTTGGGGAAATAGCCACTTAGTTAGTGATGATGGCGATAATAAGCGATCGCGAATCGTACTAGGGGTAGCTGGTACTTCAATCCGCAATTCACTTCGTTGAAAATTACCAAGCATGATGAGATCTTAGTTAAAGGTGGATCGCGCGCGTCGATACTAGCTGATGCTAGTAGCTTGTGGAATTAGTGACACGCAGCATGTAGTTATATCCTAACGCTAAATTAATTACTCGATTCGCTCTAGTCTGAGGCGATGTTTGAAAAGTCTAATTGCTTCGTTCCTGGTGGGTAAATCCCCCTGCTTGGTGCAACACATGCGGAGGGAACCTCCGCGTGGTTGCATCCGCTAAATCCCTCTTAAAAAGGGGGACTTTCGATCCGGTTCCCCCCTTTTTAAGCTACCGTGTATACACATCTTTGGTGAGAAGCGAAATTGGTGTGAATCCCCCTAAATCCCCCTTAAAAAGGGGGACTTCCGGATCTTTTTCCCCCCTTTTTAAGGGGGGTTAGGGGGGATTCA
>NZ_JANPGM010000171.1:0-3044 GCF_031423935.1 Chamaesiphon sp. VAR_69_metabat_338 | reverse complement strand
ACGAACTAAGCTGGAAGTTACTAACGAACCGTGCATTGCGGAGAATAACGAACCACCAAATACACCAGCTACGCCGAGCATGTGGAAGGGGTGCATGAGGATGTTGTGCTCTGCTTGGAAGACGATCATGAAGTTGAACGTTCCGGAGATACCTAAAGGCATACCGTCAGAGAACGAACCTTGACCGATTGGGTAGATCAAGAATACTGCAGTTGCAGCCGCTACGGGAGCGGAGTAAGCAACACAGATCCAAGGACGCATACCTAAACGGTAGGAGAGTTCCCACTCACGACCCATGTAGCAGAAGATGCCAATGAGGAAGTGGAATACTACGAGTTGGTAAGGACCGCCGTTGTACAACCACTCGTCTAAGGAAGCAGCTTCCCAGATTGGGTAGAAGTGAAGACCGATGGCGTTGGAGGAAGGAATTACAGCACCAGAAATGATGTTGTTTCCGAACATTAAAGAACCTGCGACTGGTTCACGGATTCCGTCGATGTCCACTGGGGGAGCAGCGATGAAAGCGATGATGAAACAGATTGTTGCAGAAAGAAGTGTAGGAACCATTAATACACCGAACCAACCGATGTAAATACGGTTTTCAGTGGATGCGATCCAGCTACAAAATCTTTCCCATACATTTGCGCTTTCGCGACGTTGTAAGGTAGTAGTCATTTGTTTATGATTGCTATGAATTTTCTAGGTGCGGTGTTGATTGCTCAACCCCTATGCACTCAATATTAGAGTATTTGTTTCTGATTGTAAAGGGGCTTCACAATTTCTTAACGATTAGATCGCAGTCAAACTAGCCCGATCTGGAGATATTCGTATTGGGGATCGAGACGTTATCTCTATACAGAGTGTGCTTCTCATCATTCTAGAGATACTAAATGAGAAACTTTACCAGCGATAAATATTTATCCTGGCGGCCAAGTCATCATCCGTTTGCCTAGCAGATGCAAATGGAGGTGAAATACTGTCTGACCGCCATGTTCGCCCGTATTGATAACAATCCTGTAACCTTCATCCAAACCTTGCTGAGTAGCTACTCTCTTTGCTGTTAACAAAAGTTCACCGAGCAAATTGGCATCAGCATCGGTAGCTGTGGCGATCGAGACGATCGGTTGTTTGGGGATGATGAGGATATGAACGGGTGCTTGAGGATTGACGTCACGGAAGGCAAGTGTCAGATCGTCTTCATAAACGATGTCTGCGGGGATTTCCTTGCGGATGATTTTACTGAAAATTGTGTCGCTCATATTAGTGAATCGATTTGGGGCGATCTTACTCACCATCATCTTTACAGATCGAGTGTCGATCGCCGCCTTCCTCATTAGTGGTTCGATCGCTAGTAGAGAGCGAGTTAAACTTCGACTGCCGCTTTAGCGACTGGCTGGAGCAAGCTAACCAAATGACCATCCGGAGTCCGGATCGCCGCGACCTTGCCAAAAGAAGGTTCGCGGACGCGACCTTCGAGACTGGCACCGAGTTGTTCGAGAGTCGAGATCGCACTATGAATATCATCGACATGAAAGCTTAAAATCGGTGAGGAACCAGTCTCCGCATCCGATTCAGCGGCATGTAATGCCAGAGTTGTCCCATTAGCATCGAGTTCCGCCCAACCAGGGCTAGACATTTTTACTGGTAATCCCAAGCCTTCGCTATAAAACTTTAGCGAGGCGGGGATACTTTTCACCATCAACATAATGTGCTTGAATTCAGTTGCCATAACTTTATGTGCGAGCTGTAAGTGGGCTTATGCTCAGTATAAAT
Organism: Chamaesiphon sp. VAR_69_metabat_338; assembly: GCF_031423935.1. Classification (NCBI taxonomy): domain Bacteria; kingdom Bacillati; phylum Cyanobacteriota; class Cyanophyceae; order Gomontiellales; family Chamaesiphonaceae; genus Chamaesiphon; species Chamaesiphon sp. VAR_69_metabat_338. Next base: position 1,271 of record NZ_JANPGM010000171.1, on the reverse strand, counting down.
GCCCTGTCAGCTACTGTGGTATGGAGATCGAGTCCAAAGTGTCGATCCTCATGCTGAGGGGCTTTGCCAACGCGATCGAATATCAAGATTTATGTCGCTAAGTTGAAGAAAAGCAGATGATTTGAGCTTAGCTCGCTAACAAATGTTAAGTTCTTGATTGCAAATTGTGTCGGATAAAGCGAGAAAGTCCCAGCCATTATAGATTTTCTGCTAAAACTACTAGAGAGTGATGACTCAGGAGTCGATCGAGCGCAGACGCTACAGACAACTGCTATGAAAGTTACTGCTCGATCGGTAGTGGATCGATAACATCCGCAATTTTTTCATAAATTCTTAGATCCCAAATTTTATCTTCTGTAGGAGCAATACCGAATGTTCACCAACGTCAAGTCCACCATTAGACATATCGCCCCCGCTGAGATTCGGGGCAGACAGTTATTAAAGGTGGTCTATGTCGTGCTAGAGCCACAGTATCAGAGTGCGATCTCTGCTGCCGTGAACGCCATTAACGACCACAACCCCAAAGTCGCGATCGAAATTAGTGGCTATCTTCTAGAGGAACTTCGCGATCCTACTAACTACGCCGCACTGCAAGAGGATGTCTCTCGCGCCAATATCTTCATCGCTTCACTGATTTTTATCGAAGATTTGGCGGACAAACTCGTAGCAGCCGTCGAACCGTATCGCGATAGCTTAGATGTAGCGGTGATCTTCCCATCGATGCCCGCAGTGATGCGGTTGAATAAGATGGGTAGTTTCTCGCTGGCTACTTTGGGTCAATCCAAAAGTGCGATCGGCGAATTCATGAAGAAGCGCAAAGCGAAAGCTGGCGCGGGTAGCTTCCAAGATGGGATGCTCAAGTTATTGAACACGCTCCCCAATATTCTCAAGTATCTGCCGATGGAAAAAGCCCAGGATGCGCGCAACTTTATGTTGAGCTTCCAGTACTGGCTCGGTGGTACCCCTGAAAACCTCGAAAACTTCTTGTTGATGTTGGCGGATCGGTATGTATTAAAAGAAGATAATACCCTCAACTCAACTGAATCAGCGGGTGAGATTAAATATCAAGATCCAGTCACCTTCCCCGACATGGGGATTTGGCATCCCCTCGCGCCGCAGATGTTCGAGGATGTGAAGGAGTATCTCAACTGGTTTAATAGTCGGCGGGATATTTCCCTCGATCGCAAAGACCCCAACGCCCCCTGTATCGGTCTAGTATTGCAGCGTACCCACATCGTCACTGGCGATGCCGCACATTATGTCGCGATGGT
>NZ_JANPGM010000170.1:0-3350 GCF_031423935.1 Chamaesiphon sp. VAR_69_metabat_338 | reverse complement strand
AAAACTTTGATGCCGGAACCCTGGCGGGAAATCGAGTTTTTTGAGAAGATGCAGGAACTAGAAGGCGTGCCGGTAATTAACCTGCATCTGTGGTTCGATCGCAAGTTGACCGATATCGATCATTTGTTATTCTCCCGATCGGATATTCTGAGCGTTTATGCCGATATGAGCGTAGCGTGTCGGGAGTATGAAGATCCAGACAAATCGATGCTCGAACTAATTATCGCCCCGGCCAAAGATTGGATCGACAAATCCGATGAAGAGATCGTCGCGGCCACGATGACCGAGCTAGAACGCTTGTTCCCGCAACATTTAACTGGCGATAATCCAGCTAAATTACGTAAATCGAAAGTCGTCAAGACACCCAGATCGGTTTATACTGCATCTCCAGGACGACAAGCTTGCCGACCGAGCCAATCTACGCCAATTGCCAATTTCTTTCTTGCTGGTAGTTATACGATGCAAGAGTATCTTGGGAGTATGGAAGGTGCGGTGCTTTCTGGTAAGCTGGCAGCACAGGAGATTGCGAATTATCAGCCTGTAGTAGTAAAACCACTGGCTACTGCAATCTAGCGGGTAGGGGATAGGGGATAGGGGATAGGGAATAGAAAAAATATAGCTGCACTACTCGGTCTGCGACCGCCGGTCAGCTTAGATTGCATCCATAACTCCAGCCCTATCCCCTAATCCCTATCCCCTATCCCCTAATCCCTATCCCCTTACATGCTGCAACTGGAAAAGTCCCTACCGATCGTGACAATGCTAACATCGACCGAGGAATCGTATGAACTCTGTCGCCAAATAACTGCCCAATACGGCAAAACTTTTTATTTGGCGACACTACTGATGTCAGTCCCCAAGCGGCGGGCGATTTGGGCAATCTATGCCTGGTGTCGCAACACCGATGAGCTGGTGGATGGGGCAGACGCTGATGAGACAACTCCCGCCACGCTCGATCGCTGGGAAGCTCAGCTAGAGAGAATGTTTAGGGGTATGCCCACCGATGAGTGCGATGTAGCTTTAGTCGATACGATCGCCAGATTTCCAGACTTGGATATTCAACCATTTCGGGAGATGATTACCGGACAAAGGATGGATTTACGGAAGAATCGCTACAAGAGCTTTGAAGAATTGTCGCTGTATTGTTATCGGGTGGCTGGTACAGTCGGAATGATGTCGAATGCGATCGTGGGTGTGGATGAGAGCCAATTTACAGCACCCTGGAACGGTCTAAATATCCAGATTCCCACCGAGCAAGCTGTGGCTCTAGGGATTGGCAAGCAATTGACGAATATTCTCCGCGATGTGGGTGAAGATGCCGAGCGGGGACGGATTTATTTACCATTAGATGAATTGGCTTTATTTAACTACACCGAGCAGGATTTGATGAATCGGGTGGTTAATGATAATTGGCGAGCATTGATGCAGTTTCAGATTCAGCGCGCTCGGAAGTATTATCAGCAAGCCGAAAGTGGGATTAGTCAGCTCAGTCCCGATGTCCGCTGGCCGGTGTGGGCGGCATTATTGCTGTATCAACAGATTTTAGACTCGATCGAGCGTAATGATTACGATGTGTTCAATCGCCGCGCCTATGTCAGTACGCCCAAAAAACTCTGGTGTTTACCCGGTTCTTTTATGCGATCGCAGGTTAAATAATGGCAGTGGGAGCGAAAGGTTTGAAGGCACTTTCGAGAGATCGTTGCTGTCAGTACTAACATCCCGTGCCGATGCTGCATTCATCGCTGCTAACTTGGCGAGCGATGTATTTCGAGCTGTCGCTCTGCTCGGCAGCGATCTCCGGTTGGCATGGCTATTCGATCGATAGCAATGCTGCAAGATTGCCGTAAAGGTATTTGTTTATCATAAGTATGTTGTTAAATGGAAAACTTGATTAAAAAATCTGACTTTGTGCTCGCCCCGTACATGAAGAGCGACGACTTACGCGCAACTTATCAAATTTTCAATACGGTTGTTCCTGCTATCTGTTTATGGTTTTTGGCAGTTAAAGCCGCAGCGATTTCTATTTGGTTGCTACCACCGATTATCTTATTGATGACGCTATTTTCAGTGCGTTGTTTTTCATTGATGCATGACTGCGGTCATTATTCACTCTTTAGCTCCAAAAAAGTCAATCGCTGTGTCGGATTTTTGCTAGGAATTATCAACGCTATTCCCCAATATGCCTGGTCGCGCGATCACGCGTATCATCACAAAACTAATGGAAATTGGGAACGGTATCGCGGGGTAGCTGACTTTCTATCGACCGAAGAGTTTGCCAAACTTAGCGAGAAGGAACGTCAAACTTATGCCTTCATCAGGCAGCCGATTATGGCGATTCCTGGTGGTTTTTTCTATCTAGCGATCGCGCCTCGGATGGCCCTAATTATTGGCGTTTACGATCTGCTTCGCGACGTTATTAGGCAACGGCGCCAACAGCCAGAGTTGAGTTTGGCAGACGCTATTTCAAACCATCAATCGAAGCATTGGCAGTCGCGAACGGAGTTTTGGGATTTACTAGCTAATAATATTTGTGTAATTATTAGCTGGATTTTCTTGAGCAATCTGCTGGGTGCGGCCTTCTTTTTAAGCGTTTATTCATTGATGCTAACTTGTTCGGCAGTCATCTTCATCTGGGTCTTTTTCGTTCAGCATATTTTTGAAGGTTCTTACGCTCACAAGACTGAAAGCTGGGATTATTTGCAAGGCGCGATCGAGGGTAGTAGTTATTTAGAATTGCCACTCTTGCTCAAATGGTTTACGGCAGATATCGGCTATCACAATATCCATCACTTATCGGAGCGCATTCCTAATTATCATCTCGAAGCTTGTCATCGTCAAAACTTGCACCTGCTCTCCAATGTCAAAACATTAAGAGTGGGAGATATGCTCGACTGTGCCAAGTTCGTGTTGTGGGATGCCGATACAAATAGCTTGATCTCGATCGAGTCATTCCTGAATAGTGTCCGCAATCCGGTTGTCGAAATTGCCCCCGCACCGCTGGCAATGAATCTAAAATAAGGTATTTAGACTCAATTTAGATGAATTTATTACTATCGCTCCTGGGCTTGTTACTGGCATTGTTATCGATCGGGATTGCCCTCTATCTCCTAACAGCGCGTCCCTATCAATCCGCCAATTCGGTCGCTACATCCTACGATGAATGGACGGAAGATGGCATTTTAGAGTTCTACTGGGGCGAGCATATTCACTTAGGTTATTATGGCTCGCCGCCACAGCGGCAAGACTTTCTTAGAGCCAAAGCTGATTTCGTCCATGAAATGGTGCGTTGGGGTGGTTTGGCAGGTTTACCGGCTGGTACCACCGTCCTCGATGTCGGTTGTGGGATCGGC
>NZ_JANPGM010000169.1:0-10033 GCF_031423935.1 Chamaesiphon sp. VAR_69_metabat_338 | reverse complement strand
TGTTACTGTAAGCGGCAAGTAGATACCGATTTTGGAGATCTCTGTGCCGCTGCGAAGATCGTCGAGAACGCAATTCAGATGAGAGCGTAACAGTAAAGCCTAATTTCGATCGGCAAAGCAATCCGATCGAAATTAAGCTTTACTGAATTGACGTTACCTAAATATTCACGAGTGAATTAGATCGAATCTGGGTGACTAAACCGCTGAGATTATCGCGATCTAAGCGATAGCTAAGTGGATGGGCGATGAGTCTGGCACTGCTATGAAATAGAGTTTCGATCTCGATCAAACCATTCTCCCGCAGGGTTTTGCCCGTCGAAACTAGATCGATAATTGCTTCTGACATGCCTGTAATGGGGCCTAATTCTACCGAACCAGATAAAGGCACAATTTCGACAGGCAAATCGATGCTATCAAAGTATTCGCGCGCACAATGTACGAAGGTGGAAGCGACGCGACCGTGTGCGGGTAAATCCAAACTATTCCGGTACGGACTACTGGCTTTGACAGCGACTGATAATCGACAAGTTCCAAACTTTAAATCTACTAATTGCGCGACTTGAGGTGTTTTTTCGCGCAAAACATCATAACCGACAACTCCTAATTGAGCTTGTCCATATTCTACATATACAGGCACATCATGATTGCGTACTAGTAAAGCTTTTGCTCGATTAGTCGGATCGACGATCTGAAGTTGGCGATTATCTTTTTCAAGGAAGGCACTAAAGTCTAAACCAACAGATTGAAATAGCTGGATACAATCTTTGAGCAAACCACCTTTTGGTAAGGCTACGGTAATCATTTAGGGGATAGGGAATAGGGGATAGGGCATAGGGCGAGGGGGAAGGGGGAAGGGGGAATAGGGGACTTGGGGACTGGGACAATATCCAAACTCAATTCACTATCCCCTATCCTCTATTCCCTATCCCCTACTCACTCTCAACCATGGCTCGGCGACTTTGCTGATGAATGATGCGATCGATCGTGCCGAGGGGGATAGCAGCAATGAGCTTACGGGTGTATTCGGTTTTGGGTTCGTGGTAGATGGTGGCAGCCGCTTCGAGTTCTTCGATTTTACCGCGATTCATTACCATTATTCGATCGCTCATAAACTTGACCACACTCAGATCGTGGGAGATAAAAATATAGGTGAGATTGAATTCACCTTGTAATTCTTTGAGTAGGTTCAAGACTTGGGCTTGCACGGAGACATCGAGGGCGGAGACGGATTCATCGCAGATGATGAATTTGGGATTGAGAGCCAGGGCGCGGGCGATACAGACGCGCTGGCGTTGACCGCCGGATAATTGGTGGGGATAGGATTTGAGGTAGTCCGAACTCAAACCAACTCGTTGGAGGAGATATTCGGCACGTTCTTGGCGTTGCGATTTGCTTTTAATCGTGCGATGAATCACTAGCGGCTCGATAATCAAATCGCGAATATTCATCCGAGGATTGAGCGCGCCGAAAGGGTTTTGGAAGATAATTTGCAAGTCGCGGCGCAGGATTTGCATTGCTTCACCCATAAGGAGGGTAGTAATGTTTTTACCCTGAAATTCGATCGAGCCTTGCTGAGGTTCGATCAATCTCAAGATCGTTCGGGCGAGGGTACTTTTACCGCAGCCGGATTCGCCAACTAAACCGAGTGTTTCGCCTGGATAAACATCAAAGTCAATATCATTGACTGCCCACGTATATTGTTGGCGATCTTTCCCAAACATTCCTTGGGCGGGAAAACCAACTTTTAAATTTCTAACTGATAAAATTGGAGTGGATTTATGCTCGATCTTTGGTGTCGCGATCGGGCGAATATCCGGAATCTCTTGATTAATTATGGCGGCTGGCTGGGGCTTTTCAACGATTTCAATTACACCATCGGCACCCATGCGCTCTTCCATAAAGTCCCGAATCGTGGGCAGAATTTTCGACTCGCGATCGAGACGCGGACGACAAGCCAGCAAACTTTTCGTATAAGGGTGAGCCGGATTTTGAAATAGCTCGACGATCGGCTGACATTCGACGATTTTACCCTTGTACATGACTGCTACCACATCGGCAATCTCGGCGATAATTCCCAGATCGTGGGTGATGAAAATCATTGCCATCCCCCGCCTGTCGCGTAACTCTTGCAGGAGTTCTAAAATAGTTGCTTGTACGGTCACATCTAAAGCCGTTGTCGGTTCGTCAGCGATTAATAAAGTTGGATTGCAAGAAATCGCCATCGCGATCGTCACTCGTTGCAATTGTCCGCCCGAAAGTTGGTGGGGATAACGCTCCAACCAGGCTAATTTTTGCTCGTTAATAATTTGATTGAGTTCGCGATCGCTCGGCGGTGTCAACGAGATATCTTCAGAAAGTTTCTTGAAATTACTCGCCTCAATTTTGGTCAAATATTCTTCCCGCAAGTCCTCATCACTGGGAATTAACTTGACCTCTTGCAAACTAAAAACAGCCAGACGCCGCGCCTCGGCTGCTGATACCGATTGGTGTTGCGTAATGGCTTCGATTAATTGATAACCGATCGTAAATACCGGATTGAGCGCGCTCATCGGCTCCTGAAAAATCATCGCCATTCGGTCGCCGCGATAACCTGCCAGTTGGGATGGCTGTAAACTCAATAAATCGATCGCGCGATCTTGCGTTGATGCTGTCTCCCTATCTTGGAACCACACCTCGCCAGCCGTCACTCGCGCTGAATTAGGCAGCAAACCCATCACTGCCAACGAAGTCACCGACTTCCCCGAACCAGATTCGCCCACAATCCCCAGCGTTTGCCCAGGTTGGAGCGTCAACGAAATCCCCTCAACCGCTGGTTGCCGAGCACCTAAAAATTCTACCCGTAAATTACGAACATCAAGAACTGGCGGGTGCTGGGGGAGCCGCTCTGTTCGCGAAGCGTAAGAAGAATCGGTCATAGGGATGGGGAGAGGATAAGGTTGATGCGATCGAGTAGTTCTATCTTACGATATCGGTTCGTGTCGATCGATATCGAGCGATTTGATGCTCAGTCTAACATTGAACTACTCAAAAATTAGGGCACATCCAAGCTGCTAAAATGGTCGCTAATAGCTAGAAAATCGACTTTCAACAGCAGAAATATTCATGATTGGAATCTTGGCGGTACTATCGGTATCTGCGGCTGCTGGAATGCGAATTGCGCTGCCACTGTTGGTAATTGGGCTGATCCAAGGCGATTTGTGGCAACAAGTACCACTGTTAAGTCGCATCCAACCACCAGTGCTAATCGCCGTCCTCACTGCCTGGACGCTACTCGAACTATTTGTCTCCAAACAACTGTGGGGACAACGGCTGTTGCAATTTGTCGAGCTATTGTTTAGCCCCCTTGTCGGTGCCGTGATGGCGATGGCCGTAGCCAGAATTTTACACGAACCAGAGCACATCACCTGGATTCTGGGTGCAGTCGGCGGCTTATTCGCACTAGTTTTGCAACTAGTCAAAGTGGGTTGGTTTTATCGGCTCCAAGGATTGCCAACTTGGGCAATCTTCCTCGAAGATATCTTGTGCGTGTTATTAGTATTATTTGCCTTCAAAGCACCCAACTCTGGGGGATTAATCGCTCTGCTGCTGTTGTGGCTAGCCATGCGGAGTTCGCAAAGTTGGTATCAGTGGTATAAGGAAGGGAAAAAACAGGTGGAGCGGTAGGGATTTAGGAGCGGGGAGCGGGGATAGAATAAGAACGCTTGCGTTTAAATTCAACTACCTCCTATCCACTCAAACCCCGATCGAGGCGTTGCCGATCTGAGGCATAGTTCTCTGTTTTTACAACACAATTTTCTTTTCTCCCCGCCCCCCGCGATTCTTTCTAGCTTTTCATCCCTCAATCGAGCAATGCCCCTCGATCGATTAGTCTAAATTATGTCGATCGATAGTTTTTTCGATTCAACTCACCAAAAGGATCGTGTCACAATAGGAACAAACACCTAGTGAATTGAATAGGTAGAGGTAAAGCACGATGGTACTACTAACCGATAAAGTTCAAAAACGGTTGACGATCCAGGTTGAAGCGATCGCCGAGGATACGACTACGATTCGATCGTTAGACTGGGAGCGCGACAGGTTTGATATTGAATTTGGATTGCAAAATGGCACTACCTATAATTCCTTTATCATTCGGGGCGACAAACTCGCCTTAGTAGATACCTCCCACGAGAAATTTCGCCAGCTTTATCTCGATACCCTCAAGGGTCACATCGATCCCAGCCAGCTCGATTATCTAATTATCAGTCATACCGAACCCGACCATAGTGGGTTAGTACGCGATATCTTGGCTCTAGCACCCAATGTCACCGTCGTCGGGAGCAAAGTTGCGATTCAATTCCTGGAAAACTTCGTCCATCAACCGTTTACGAAATTAATCATTAAAAACGGCGACGTCCTCGATTTGGGGCAAGGACACGAGATCGAATTTGTAATTGCGCCGAATTTACATTGGCCCGATACGATCTTCAGCTTCGATCTCGGTACCCAGATCCTCTATACTTGCGATGCCTTTGGGATGCACTATTGCTCCGAAGCTATCTTCGATGAAGATTTAGCCAAAATCGAACCCGATTATCGGTTCTATTATGAATGCTTGATGGCACCCAACGCTCGATCGGTACTATCTGCCCTCAAACGGATGGGCGAACTCCCCGCCGTCGGCACGATTGCCACCGGACACGGCCCCCTATTGCGCTACAACGTCGGCGAACTCGTCCAACGGTATCAAGACTGGTCGCAACTCAAAGCCAAAGCAGAAGCTAGCGTGGCCGTCTTCTACGTCGCCGACTACGGTTATAGCGACAGGCTCTCCCAAGCCCTCGCGCGCGGCATTACCAAAACTGGCGTTGCTGTCGAAATGATGGATCTCAAATCCGCCGACCCCCAAGAAGTCCAAGAACTAGTCGGGCGCAGTGCTGGTATCGCGATCGGGATGCCCCCCGGACACGGTAAAATTTCCGAACTAGCCCAAGCCGCGATCGGGACTATTCTGGTAGCTGCCAAAAACAAACAGACGATCGGTTTATTTGAATCCTACGGCGGCGACGATGAGCCTGTAGACCCCCTAGTTAGTAAATTCCGTGAAATTGGCGTCAGCATCGCTTTCCCCGCTATCCGGGTCAAAGAAACCCCCACTGAGGCGATCTATCAGCAGTGTGAAGAAGCTGGCACCGACTTAGGCCAACTCCTGACCAAAGATAAAGCCATCAAACAGATGAAGTCCCTCGATTCCGACCTCGACAAAGCCTTGGGGCGGATAAGTGGCGGCTTGTATATCATCACTGCCAAAAAAGGCGACTTTAGTAGTGCCATGCTGGCTTCCTGGGTGACTCAGGCTAGCTTTGAGCCATTGGGCTTGACGATCGCAGTCTCAAACGATCGGGCGATCGATTCCTTGATGCAAGTCGGGGATAAATTCGTGTTAAATATGCTCGAAGAGGGGAATTATCAGACCTTGATGCGGCATTTCCTGAAACGATTCGCACCTGGGGCGGACAGATTTGAGGGTGTGAAGACTCAGGCGGCGGCGAATGGTAGCCCGATTTTACAGGATGCCTTGGCGTATGTGGAATGTGAGGTAGCGAGTCGGATGGCTTGTGGCGATCATCATGTGGTGTATGCGACGGTGGATACTGGGCGGGTGGCCAAGGTGGAGGGGTTGACGGCGGTGCATCATCGGCGGGTGGGGAATCATTATTAGGGCGGAGATGGTGTTTTTTTTAACGCAAAGGGCGCGGAGGGGAATGAGAGATGTCGATGGTTGCTGGTGATTTCCGCAAAGGGCGCGAAGGTATGAATGAGAATGAGTTATCTAGTGCGATTATTGGGTGTGCTTTGAAGGTTCACAAGGCTTTGGGGCCAGGATTATTGGAATCGGCTTATGAGGCTTGTCTGTGTTATGAATTAACTCGATCGAATTTAAAGGTGGAACAGCAAAAAGGTCTGCCACTAGTCTATCAAGACGTTAAATTGGAATGCGGTTATCGAGTCGATCTCTTAGTTGAAAACAAAGTAATCGTCGAACTCAAAGCAGTCGAATCCATCAATCCACTACACTCAGCCCAAGTCCTCACATACCTCAAACTATCCCACTGTAAACTCGGACTCATCATTAACTTCAACGTCCTCCTCCTCAAAGACGGCATCCGTAGAATCGTCAATAACCTCTAACTCCTACCCTCCGCGCCCTCTGCGGAAACCACCATCACCCATCCCCAAGCACCAAAATCCCCCCGCGCCCTTTGCGTTAAAATACCCACCACACTAAGCACTATGCCCCCCCGCGACCTGCAAGCCTCCCCCATCGCCCCCGACACCACCGGCCGCCGCTCCCGCGCCTGGGATCGACTCAAATTTGAAATCGAGTACGGACTCAGACGCGGCACCACCGCCAACTCCTTCATCATCAAAGGCGACATCAAAGCCCTCATCGACCCCCCCGGATCCTCCTTCACCGATGTCTTCATTGCCGGATTAGACAGCCGCTTTAATGTCAAATTAATCGAATACGTTATCCTCGGTCACATCAACCCCAATCGCGGCGAAACACTTAAAAAGCTCCTCGAAATCGCCCCCCAAATTACCTTCGTCTGCTCCAATCCCGCTGCGATCGCCTTACCAACCATTCTCGATCGTGACGACCTCAAAATCATCGCCATCAAGGGTGGAGAATCGATCGATCTCGGCAAAGGACATCTCTTAAAATTCATCCTTGCCCCAACCCCCCGCTGGCCCGATCGATTATTAACCTACGATCCGAAAACTCAAGTTTTATACAGCGATAAACTGTTTGGTTGCCATGTTTGCGGCGATCAAGTATTTGATGAAGGTTGGGAAACATACGCTGAAGATCGGCGTTATTATTTCGATTGTTTGATGGCTCCAGCAGCCAAACAAATTAGTGCTACTTTAGATAAAATTTCCGAATATCCGATTAGTTGCTACGCTACCGGACACGGCCCCCTAGTTAAATACGGTTTAACTGAATTAACTAATCTCTATCACCAGTGGAGTAAAGCCCAAAGCAGTCAATCCCTCTCAGTCGCCCTGATTTATGCTTCTGCTTATGGCAATACTGCCACCGTTGCCCAAGCGATCGCCGCTGGTATTACTAAAGCAGGTGTGGGTGTAGAATCGATTAATTGTGAATTTGTCGAACCTGCTGAAATTAAGGCTGCATTGGAAAAATGCGCGGGCTTTATTATCGGTTCCCCCACCCTCGGCGGCCACGCCCCGACGCCGATTCAAACTGCTTTAGGTGTAGTTTTATCGACTGCCGAAAAGACTAAATTAGCCGGAGTATTTGGCTCGTTTGGTTGGAGTGGTGAAGCGATCGACCTATTAGAAACCAAGCTCAAAGATGCAGGCTACAAACTCGGATTCGAGCCGATTCGGGTCAAATTCAAACCAACCGAAATCACTCTCAAAGAATGCGAAGAAACCGGCACCGATTTTGCCCAAGCCGTTAAGAAAGCTAAAAAAGCCAGCATCCCCTAAGCCAAGATCGGCGAAGCTACTACCGATCGAGTCGAGCAAGCCGTCGGGCGGATCGTCGGTGCCATGACGATCGTCACCACCCAACAGGGCGATTTATCTGGGGCAATGCTAGCATCCTGGGTATCTCAAGCCACCTTCAATCCTCCCGGCCTCACCGTCGCCGTCGCCAAAGAACGCGCGATCGAATCCCTGATGCACAAAGACGGTAAATTCGTCCTCAACATCCTCGAACAGGGCAAACACATCCCCCTGATGAAACAATTCCTCAAACCCTTCGCTCCTGGCGAAGACCGCTTCGTCGGCGTTAACATCGAAACCGCCACCAACGGCTGCCAGATCCTCACCGATAGCCTCGCCTACCTCGAATGCAACGTCCAAAGCCGGATGGAATGCGGCGATCATTGGTTAATTTACGCCACGATCGATACTGGCAAAGTCTTCAACCCCACCGGAGTCACCGCTATTCATCATCGGAAGTCGGGGACGCATTATTAGGAGCGGGGAGCGGGGAGTTGGGAGCGGGGAGTGAATAGTGGATAGTGGATAGTGGATAGTGGATAGTGGGGAGTATGAGAAGCTCTCCGTCGATACGACTCGATCGCTCAACACTAGCAATCCACAGTCCAATTACTAATGCGAAGCGCGCTATGCCACTCACTATCTAACCCTTACGTAGGGGAGTTTGAGGGGAGGCGTCCCGTCCCCTCAACGGGGGGTCTGGGGGTCGGCACCCCCAGACCCGGGTTCTGCCCTCACCAGCAATCTTCGCAACCTACAAGTATCGATCGTTTACCGCTACGCCTAGCACTATTGACCCTAAATCACATAAATCAACCCCCAACCTCAATCCGCATCCCCGCCCCCCGCAACCGCCCCACCAACACATCCCCCAACCCCACCGCTGGCGTCAACACCCCACCCCGCTCCGTGCCACCTGGCAAACCCTCAAAATCCAACACCAAACATAAAGCCGACTCACACACAAACTTCACCGTCGCCCGATTCCCCGGATCGCCCTCATCCGCAATTAGCCCCCGCACCCGCGAGCCATCGCTCCCCCAACCCAACAACTCACACCGAAACCACCCCGCATCCATCACCTGCTCCGTCGGGCCAGAACCGGGCTGCGGCATCCCTTGGAGCAACAGCGCGCGCAACGGTGGCACTTGCAGAGCACCAGCAATTAACGCCATACCGCCCACCATTCCCGCCGACTGCAACCACCCCCACGGCGGATCGCACTTCAAATACTCCTGATAACCAAAATCCGCCCCATAAGACTCCTGCTGACGATTCTCTTCCAGAGACGCTATGCGATCGAATAACGCCCAACTCCGCCGCACGATCCGCGTATTCACCGGCCCCATAAAAAATGGCGCAGTCCAAGCCTCCACATCCTCGTCGAATTGCGGCGCAACCGGATCGCGATGCCGCTCTACATCTACAGGCACCGATTCCGGCGGATTGAGCAAAAACGGATTAGCTACCCGCTCCCATTGACCGCGATCGTAAATATCCAAACCCGAAGCCAAAGTACCACCATTAAACCCGCCCGCCGCCTGATAATAAGCTTTCACCTGCCGACAGTCCACCCCGCGTTCCTGCTGGAAATAACGCGCCACTAGATACGCGCCCAAATCCGACGGCACCGAATCAAAGCCACAACAGGGGATAATCCGCGTCCCATCCGCCGCTGCTTGCTGGTGATGGCGATCGATTAAATCACGCACCCAGGGCGTTTCACCCGTAATATCGACATAGTGAGTGCGGTGACGCACGCAAGCAGCCACAATCTCATCGCCATATACCCCAAATGGCCCCGCCGTATTCAATACCACCCACGTTTGCGATACGATTGCATCAATCGCTGCCCGATCCTGACTATCCGCCACCAGGATATCGACATCGACCCCAACTCTAGCCCTGACTGATTCTAACTTCTGGCGATCGCGACCGGCCATCGCCCACCGCACTTCACCAGGACGAGTATGTTCGGCAAAATACCGCACAGTTTGCTGTCCGACAAAGCCACTAGCCCCATACAGCACGACATCGTAAGTTGTTTGACGCATTCTGGGAATAGTGGATAGTGGATAGTTGATAGTTGATAGTCGATCGCTGAAATGAGCTGAGACTCTTGCACTGTCGCGATTTAAAAACAAGTAACTATGTTCGGGAGATCGATCGGACAAATTGCTATTTCTACGGTACAACATCCCTTTTGTGAGTTGTGAGAATCATCCCATACAATTGAGGTGTAGTCAGAACGGAGCTAAAACGATGCAAGTATCTGCAACAGAAGCTGCAACCAAACTGAACGAGCTAATAGAAGCAGCCATTAATGGTGAAGAAGTGATTTTGCTTAAAGGAGATCGTCCGGCAATTAAATTTACGCCCATAGAATCTGCCAAACCTCGTCCCAAATTTGGTAGCGCAAAGGGACTAGTTTGGATGTCTGATGATTTTGATGAGCCGCTGGCCGAAATGAAGGAGTATATGGAGTGAGGCAATTACTCGATACACATACCTTTTTATG
>NZ_JANPGM010000168.1:0-6738 GCF_031423935.1 Chamaesiphon sp. VAR_69_metabat_338 | reverse complement strand
TGCGGAAATCTTGCGCACCACTCCCATGCCCGCTTAGGTTATGAATCCTTTTATCTATCGGATCGTGCGAGGTAGTTATAGCGTGCAACGGTGGCTGACCCGCCGCTTTACCCCCAGCGGATTGGGGGTACTGGTCTGCTTCTTGTTTTCGGGTATTATTGGCGCGGATACGAACCAAAGTTTATCCTACCAGGTGTTTTGTTTACTCGGTGCCTTGCTGGGGATTTCGATCGCCGCCAGCCGTTTCCATCGCTATCGCGTGAGTGCAAGGCGAATCCTCCCGCGCTTTGGCACAGTGGGAATGCCGTTGCGGTATCGGATTGTCTTTCAAAATCAGTCCCCACGACAGCTCAGGGGACTGAAGTTCTATGAATCGCTAGTCGAAGCCTTTCCAGCCCTGCGAGAATTTGGCGTTCTCAACTGGCGAACTCCTTGGCAGATCCAACGGCAACAATGGCGACGGATTATGGATCGCCGACACAGAGCGATCTCGCTTAGTCTAGATCTGCCAACCCTCTTGCCCCAGAGCGAAACAGAAGTAATGGGAGAAATCGTACCGTTGCAACGGGGATTACTCCAATTTCGAGGCATCGGCGTTACCTGTCCAGATCCGTTGGGATTATTTAATGCTTGTCTTTCCCTCTCTTTACCGCAGGCAGTCTTAATTTTGCCCAAACGCTATCACTTGCCGCCGATTCAACTTCCAGGTGCGCGTCGCCACCAATCTGGAGCAGTTGCCCTAGCCTCCTCTGTGGGGGATGCCGAAGAATTCCGCGCGCTGCGGGAATATCGATCGGGAGATCCGATCCGCAAAATTCACTGGAAGAGTTGGGCGAAGGTTGGCAAACCGATGATTAAAGAAGAGCAGGAGGAATCTTTTGTCCGTCATGCGTTGATTCTCGATACCTTTGGATCGGCAGCAGAGAGCGAACTCTTAGAAGAAGCGGTATCGATCGCTAGCTCTTTAGCCTGTGAGATCCAGACTCAGGAATCGTTACTGGATATGATGTTCGTCGGATTAGAATCCTATTGCTTCACGGCGGGGCGGGGACTCGGACAAACGGAACGGATGCTAGAACTATTGGCATCGGTTGTGCCCTGTCAGGATAAATCCTTTGCCTCCTTGCTGCCTGTAATTCAATCCCGCTGTAGTCTTTTGAGCGGCTGTATTTGCATCCTCTTGGACTGGGATGAGGAACGCAAAAATTTGGTGCGATACCTTCAGAGTTTAGGCATTCCGACCCTCGTGCTGGTCGTTCGGGGCGAACGTGGTTTGTCGATGGAACTGACTCAGGATGCGATCGATTCATCCCACAGTCAGATTCGGATTCTCAATCTAGGGCAAATTCAGGAAGGGTTGATGCAGTTAGGAATATCTCATACCAAATCTGGTTTGAAAAGCCCTCTAACCTCAGCCCTCACCCCCAACCCCTCTCTCTTGGCGCGTTTCCATGGTCGGGAAACCCGACCGGAACGCACCGCTCCCAAGCTTGGGAGGGGAGCCAGAGCCACAGGCGATGGCGGGGTGAGGGCTACCTGGGTTTTCGATCGCAAAAAAAGGGTTTGTGAAGCTGATTCGGTATTAAAACACAAAGGTGATAGGCGTAGGGTGTGTTACGGCGCAGCCTAACGCACCATTCCTCTCAAATTTAGACGGTGCGTTACCCTTGCGCGATAACACACCCTACTATGTCTCCACACCCGACACCCCATACCCCAACCTGAAATTACGATCGTAAAAAGTATATGAACACCTCAATTTCCAGTTTATGTAGCCTCGCAATTTGCTTTTGGGGATTTCAAACCGGCTTGTGGGTGTTTGCAGCGATCGCTCTTGTGGCATTGGAGGGACGGCGGTTTGTCCGGTGGCAATGGGATTTATCTTTAAACCAACTGAAGGAGCTGTGCAAGCTCTGGGGCATCCTCGTGATTGGCTCAAGTGTATTTCTGCTCATTGCCCATCGAGCGATGTTCATCTATAGTCTGCTGCAATGGCTGCCGTTCCTGTGCTTGCCCCTAGTCATTGGGCAAACCTATGTCGATCGGTTTTCGACGCTATTACCGCTGTTGTTGACCGATCCCACCCGAACGCGACCGAACGCGTTCAAACAACCAACACTTAACATCTACTATCTCTACTTTGCGATTTGCCTGATTGCAGCTAGTGCCTCCAATCGTTATAACCTGGTATTTTATTGTGCGACCCTAGTTTTAGTGGCATGGTTGCTCTGGACGTTGCGCCCACGACATGCTGGTCCAGCGATCTGGGTGTGCTTGCTAGTAATGGCAGGAGCGATCGGGTTTGGCTCACAGCTTCAACTCCATCAACTTCAGGCGAAATTAGAAGAGCAGGTGGCTCCGTTGTTAAGTGGGTTGACTGGAGAATCTATCGATCCTTACCAAGCTCAGACGCGAGTTGGTAGTATTGGCGATTTGAAGCAATCCAATGAAATTATCTTTCGGGTAGCAGGAGATCTCCAACAGTTTCCGTTACTAATGCGAGAGGCAAGCTATAACAAATATGCTTCTGCATCCTGGGTGGCACTGAAGTCAAAGTTTACAGCAGTGCTGCCCCGATCGGATGGCAGCACCTGGCAGTTGGGCGAGAGCCAGACTAGCTCGAACTCAATTACCATTTCATCCCAACTCAATCGCGGGAAAGCAATTTTGAGATTGCCTCACGGTACGACGGCGATCGATTCTCCAAAGGAGAGGCTGCGCCAACGGCTGAATGTTGAGGAGATGATGCAGAACCAATATGGCACGGTTAAGGTGCGGGGGCAGGGAAGTTCCCTAACCTATCAAGCGTACTTCAACCGCGAAAAGTCGATCGATCCTCCACCCACGGACGCAGATTTACAAATTCCAGCATCAGAGCAACCCGCGATCGCTCAGACACTTCAGCATCTAAATGTGCAGGAGCTTGCTGCCGATCGAGTACTCGATCGTTTATCGAACTTCTTTACGCAAAATTTCCGCTATTCACTAAAACTGGCTGGCTCGGGCAACTATTCAACACCTCTTTCCGCCTTTCTGCTCGAACAACGGGCGGGACACTGTGAGTATTTTGCAACGGCAACCACCTTACTGCTGCGGGGTGCAGGTATTCCAGCGCGATATGTTGTGGGTTATTCCGTCCGTGAATGGAGTCCGTTAGAGCAGCAGTTTGTCGTGCGGAGCCGACATGCCCATGCTTGGGTGATGGCATACACTAACGGCAATTGGCAATCTTTCGACACAACACCGCCGGATTGGGCAGCACAGGAAGATGCCACGGCTTCGCCATTCCAGACGATCTCGGATCTGTGGTCGTTCTTGAGTTTTCAAGCCTCACGAGGATTGGCACATATAGTTGCAGAAAAAACGACCATCTTGGTATGGGCGATTCCAGTAGGGGGGGTATTTTTGCTCTGGCGGTTCCGTCGCAGATGGCGGTTCCAGAGAGCTTCGCATATGGCAATGATTCCCGAACGGTCGATCCCGATCGTGAGATCGGGATTAGACTCGGAGTTTTATGAGATCGATCGAGCATTACAAAACTTAGGTCTACATCGCTTATCTGGCGAGTCTTTCCAGCAATGGTTGTTACGCATCGAACCCCACCTCCCAGAGTCCCAGTATTCGACCCTGAAACAGATTCTCGATCTGCACCATTGCTATCGGTTCGACCCCCAGGGTCTGGGGACAATGGAACGCCAACAATTGCAAGAGTTAAGTCGATCGTGTTTAGACTATTTTGCTAGTTATCGCAATACCAAAACAGGTTAGAACAAATTTTAGTACAGCTTTAGGCGGACTTTGCATCATCAGCAACGCTTACCCTGTGGAAACGCTTCGCGAACAATCCTTGTGATGTGTCCTAACCCTTGCTCTTATACTGCTGTCAGCTATTAAATCTGTCAGGCTAGCCAGTAGGGTAGTATCCCAATCAGCGCAATATTCTCACTCCGCAAAAATCAGATTACATACTGTGATGATAAAGATTCAGAAAGCTCTCGATCGCCGAGACGATCGCCTCAGTGTTACTTTGGTCGAATGAAGTACTTGGCTCGTTTAGACGCAAGTAAGATCCCGATCTCAGATCGATTCCAATTTCATAGGTATCATCACCATCTGGATCGTGAAAGACTTTGGAGTGAACAGACTGAATCTCGCTCAGATGATGCTGAAAAACTTTTTCACTAAGCCAACTTTTTCGCTTCAGGATTAGTAGATTGAGCTTTTTGTCAAACGTGCAGGCGATCGATGTCATCGCTCTGAGCGTCAGATAAAAAATCCAGACCGGCACCAGTAGACCAATCACTATTGCATACCATGGCAAACCATGAGCTAGCGTCAGTACCCAAATAAAAAAGCCAACTCCGACCGCAAACAGCACAGCATACTCTCTCTTGCTGCCCGTGCTTGGCTGCTGATCGATCGCTAATAAAGTTGCGGTTTGGCGGATAATTTTCACAATTCAATTATGGGTGTTGCTGCAGCTAGAGTCTGAATACTTTGTACAACTATGGTTCCCTCGATTGCCATAGAAATAACCCAAGTTGCTACTCATTAGAATGCCAACGCCTAAAGTCGTTGGGGCTATATGTAAACTTATCTACCTTAACGATCGACAAATGACACACAGCCTTACAACTATGCGCCCTAATTATCGATAACTGTAAATGAGATTAGTTTTTCTTCAACCAGCTAAACATCGCGCGTAGATCTTTGCCCACTGACTCGATTTGGTGCTCGGCTTCCAATCGACGGACAGCAGTGAAACCCGCATTACCAGATTGTTTTTCGAGAATAAATTCGCGAGCAAATTGTCCCGATTGAATTTCACTTAAGATCTTCTTCATTTCTAGTTTAGTAGCATCGTTGACGATCCGAGGGCCGCGCGTGTAGTCGCCGTACTCAGCAGTATTCGAGATACTGCTCCGCATTTCTGCTAAACCACCGACGACAACGAGATCGACGATCAGTTTGACTTCGTGGAGGCACTCAAAATAGGCCAATTCGGGCTGATAACCAGCTTCTACTAGAGTTTCAAACCCAGCCTTAATTAACGCGCTCAAACCGCCACAGAGGACTGCTTGTTCGCCAAATAGATCGGTTTCGGTTTCTTCGCGGAAGGTGGTTTCCAGAATCCCCGCCCGAGTGCCGCCGATGCCTTTAGCATAAGCCATCGCTCGATCGCGAGCCTGTCCGGAAGCATCTTGATAGACAGCAAATAACGCTGGTACCCCTTGGCCTTTTTGGTACTCATAGCGAACTGTATGTCCCGGGCCTTTGGGCGCAACCATGATGACATCGACATCTGCTGGTGGCACGACTTGTCCGAAGTGAATGTTAAAACCGTGGGCGAAGGCTAGCGTTTTACCCGCGCTCAGATTGGGTTTAATTTCGTTTTCATAGATATCCCGTTGAACTTCATCGGGGAGCAAAATCATAATCAAGTCTGCGGCGGCTGATGCTTCGGCAACTGTCTTGACGACTAAACCTTCTGCTTCGGCTTTGGCAGCCGATTTACTACCTGGGTATAAACCGATAATTACTTTGACGCCACTGTCTTTGAGGTTGAGGGCGTGAGCGTGACCTTGGGAACCATACCCGATAATTGCTACAGTTTTGCCGTTTAATAGGTCTAAATTAGCATCGGCATCATAATACATCTTGGCCACGATCGATCTCTCCTTAACCTGTACTTGTTATATATATTGCTGTTGCGTGGTATCTAGAGAAACTACGCCAACGAGCGGTGCTGCGCTGAAAATTGTGTATTGCCGCAGGCAGAACATTTTACCATGCTGGGTTGACACAGATTGCTTTGAAGAATTGTAAATATTGGCTCAATTTGCGATGAATCACAAGGTTTATACTGGTAGTTCAACTACGTAACATCCCACACTAACTGGTAATAGTACATCGTGCAAAAAATCTGGCAATCTGCAATTACAACTTTTCTAGTGACGATCGCGAGCAGTCTGCCAGCGTGGAGTATCACCGCTGGAAATCTTTCCGCTCCAACTGTCAAACCGATCGCCGATCGCCCGAAAGTCGCTCTTCACAAGACAACCTGCCTCAGATTAACTTATAGTAATGGCTCGATCGTTCATGCTGGTAAACTGTGGCTCAACGATCGTGGCATGGGTCGGATAACTGTCAAATATTTTAATCCCGATTTGGGGAGACAGGAATCTGTAGATCAGACAATCAGATCTGAAAATACCCCACAGGGAATTTTACTCGTTGGTAGCAATCCAATCTATTCGGGCACGCGCCGCAGGATTCCTACCTATTCACCAGATAGTTTTTTACTCAGGATCGATGAAAATGGACGTCGCAGTTTCTTTACTTTCGATCTCAATCGCAATACTTCATCGGTAGAAGTTAGTTCCTGTTAATAGCGATCGACACTTTGGGATAGGCTTTAGGCTTTAGGCTTTAGGCTTTAGAGGAGGTTTGGAAAGTCCAATTGCTACGTTTGCAGTGGGTAGATCCCCCCAAATCCCCCTTCAAAAGGCTACCGTGTATACACAAGTATAGAGAGAAGCGAAAACCCTAGAGATCCCCCTGTCTTGACTGAAACGCACGCTGAGGGAACCTCAGCGCGATTTCAGCCGCTAAATCCCCCTTCAAAAGCGGATGCCTTTTCGGTCGGGTTCCCCGATTCGTGACAAGTTAAGGAGCAAGTGCAGTTGTCAAGCAGGGTTGAGCGGACGGCTCAAAGAAAAATGACCCTTCCCTACTCGC
>NZ_JANPGM010000167.1:0-4061 GCF_031423935.1 Chamaesiphon sp. VAR_69_metabat_338 | reverse complement strand
GGTGCGGGGGGAGTCGGTAAAACCAAGTAATCGGCGATCGGCATAATCGCTCCAAGTGCTACCGAGTCGAGTGCTGGTGGCATATCGACAACTACAATATCGTATTTCGACCACTGTTTGCGGTTGACGTCAGCGAAATCGGTTAATACAGTTGACTCAAAACCTAAATCGATGCCTTGAGCTTGCTTGACCCACCACGTTGCCGATCCTTGCGGGTCGGCATCCACCAACAGCACGCGATGATGTTCGGCAAAAATATCAGCGAGATTGATTGCTGTGGTGGTTTTACCCACACCACCTTTCCCATTCAACACGACAGCGATCTTGGTTGATGTGAGTTTGGGCGGTACGGGAGAGGTCATGATGTCAACCATTGGGGAAAAGGTGGCGTTTGAGTCGATCGAAGTTGGCGCGGCCAGCGACAGATTTTACCGCGCGGTCGGCAACCTCGATCGTGACTGAGATCGTCGGGTCTGCCTGATGGGGCGGTGCGACGTTGGGAGCTGCTTCTGGGGTCTGGGCGGTCGTATCCCAGGCATCTTCAGTCGCCCAGACATCGCTGGCATCGTGAGGTTGATGAGCTGGGGTGGCTGGTGTCGGCGGACTAGGTGGTGGCGAATCGACTACCGATACCTCACCTCTAGACCGATCTCCGAGCAGTGAATGCGTCGGAATGACTTCACCTTCGGCGATTTGCGGATCGATGACGGTCGTGCCCGCCCCAATACACGCATTGCGCTCGATCGTGCCGCTCCCAATAATCAACACACCGCGCCCGATACATACTCCCATGCCAATCTCGATCTCGCCGCCAGTGGCATGGACGATCGATCCAGCACCGATACAGACCCCCGCCCCGATCGTAATCCGACTGTCGGCTTCGGCTTGGAGTAGGACTCCTGGCGCGATGGCCGCACTCGGATCGATCGAGACATTGCCATCGAGATGGACTGGGACTACCGCTCTAGATATCGATCGAAACTTGGTTAGCATGAGCATTGCGCGGGGAACGGGAGTCGAAATCCAAAGATAGGGCGAGTAGAGCTAGAGACGACGACAGGGAGATCGGCACAAAGCATCGTTACCTTGCCCCGATTCCCGTCATCTGTGTGCCCATTTTTCCCCACTCTGAACCCACGACTTAATTTACAAACCCGCCGCCGATCTCGATCGGATTGGCGATCGACTGGATTATTAGCGACTGTTTGCCGATCGCCGTTGGTGTTACTGTCAGGGACGTTGAATGATTTCTTCATGCACGCGGCGTTTAGCTTGGGTATCGACCCCAATTAACCTCACGTATTCGCCTTCATGGTCGTTCAGACAAGTCTCCAATTGCGCGACTGCATCTTGGAGTCGCGTGGCCGATACGGGCTTACAAGTATGCCAGGAACTGCTCCGAAAGCGGCGCAAATCCGCATGTTCTGTGGTAATTTGGTAGCTATTTTCCAACAGACGACGCACAGAGGCTACGACTTCAGCACTGAGGGAGGTTTTAATGTTACTACTCGCACTAGACGATCCGCCATACGCGCTGCTAAACGAGCTGGTTTTTTGGCTGCTGCCGCCACCACTACTGAGGGTTGCTGGCTCGCCCGGTTTGTGAATCACAAATTCTGCGACCCGTCGGCGGGCGTGGGTATCGATCCCGATCGCGCGGACGTAATCATCGGGATGATTGGCAACTAGTTCGCTCAGCATGGCGATCGCTTCAGCTTCGCGGGTACCTTGATAGGAAGGCCCACTCGTCCAAGATGTCGCCCGATACCGGCGCGCATCGGCAAACTCGGTACCGATGCGATAGCCTTGACTCAGTAATTGGCGTACTGATTGCGCTACATCCGTACCGGCATTGCTAGTTGCATGACCGTTGCTAGCAGCAGCGACAGTCTTACCACCATTAATCTTGGTGGAACTTACCTGGGTAACTGCCCCGTCGGGACGTTGAATCATCAATTCCAATACCCGCGTGCGGGAGTTGGTATCGACACCGAGCAGTTGGACGTATGCACCTTGGTGTTCGTCGAGAATGCTGGAAATACTGTTGAGGACACTGCTTTCACTGCCTTGAGCTACAGCCGCACTCTGCCACGAACCTGTCCGAAACCGGCGCGCATCAGCATATTCCAAGCCGACTCTATAGCCTTGGCTCAATAACTGACGGATTTGTTGGCGGACGCTATCACTAATTTCACTCATATCTTGGTTCTCTATTAAATCATCAATAACTTTTGAGTTTAAATTAGCCTCGAAAGACCAGCTTCAGCCCGCAGCATCGTGTCTGGATTGCCACTTTGGCGGGCACGATCGCCTTGAAAAAGTCCTGCACTTGGGCAAAGCCCAAGACCGGATTTTCCGCTGTCTTGAAAAAGTCCTGCACTTGGGCAAAGCCCAAGACCGGATTTTCCGCTGTCTTGGAAAGGTGCGACAAGACTGGGCAAAGCCCAAGACCCAATGGTCAGCTAGCCGACCAAATGCACTTTTCGCTATAATAATTTCCGATCAGGCACTATCGCGCTTGCTGTATGTCAAGTCATTACCTACGGCTACTGTATCGACGATCGCTACGACTAGCGCATCGACAGGGTAGCGATCTTTACTAGAGATTTGACGGGCAGCACTGCCCCGACTTAGCAAAACTACTTCTGTTAAACCTGCGCCCACACAATCGGCGGCGACTTCATACTCTGGGAGATCGTTACCTGCGGCGTCGATCAGTTGCACGAGCAAAAACTTCGTTCCAGTTAAACTCTGTTCTTTGTGGGTACTGACCACAGTACCCAAAACTCTAGCTAGCTTCATCGAGCTACTACGAACGTCTACCGCCGATCGCCAATGGGCCAGGGCCATTTAAGCTATCGCGGAATTTCTCAACGTCTTCAGTGTAGTTCATCGGTAGAACGTACTCCAGATTTTCGTGAGGACGCGCGATGATGTGCGTAGACAGCACTTGACCGCCATTAACGCGCTTCACGGATTCTACGCCTGCGGATACAGAAGCTTGGACTTCCGAAACGTCACCGCGTACGATCACAGTCACGCGACCGCTACCGATTTTTTCGTAGCCAACTAAGGTAACACGAGCGGCTTTAACCATCGCGTCAGCAGCTTCCACTACTGCGGGAAAGCCTAGTGTTTCAATCATCCCAACTGCAATTGACATTATCAATGACTCCTAAAATTTTTAGTAATGCGATTTTGAGCTAACTTGCGATCTTAGACGCGGAATTTCTCGACATCTTCGGTGTAGTTCATGGGTAAGACGTACTCTAGGTTCTCGTGGGGACGAGCAATGATGTGAGTGGATAGCACTTCACCACCATTGACGCGCTTAACGGATTCCACACCTGCGGATACGGAAGCTTGTACTTCAGAGACATCACCACGGACAATGACAGTTACCCGACCGCTACCAATTTTTTCATAGCCGACCAATGTGACTCGTGCGGCTTTGACCATGGCATCAGCAGCTTCCACAACAGCAGGAAAACCTTTGGTTTCAATCATTCCCACGGCAATAGACATATATTTTTCGTCCTTAGAGTAAATTTGTTGTAATTGGCGACTCGCGATCGCCTCTGTTCCCAGACGGTTGAGCGAGTCAAGAAGGCGACTCGATCGCAGATTTGCACCGAATCAGATTTAGTAGTAAATGTTAATTGTTTCCATAGACTTTTATCTATGCAAACCCCAATACTATGCATCTGCTAAAGTCAAGCATAGACTGAGACGTGACGCTTTGGCAATATAAGCAACAATTTTATTTTGTTAAGTTAGGTATCAGAAACTTTTATGTGAGGCTAGCGATCCCCATCCTCACGGTAGCGAACTGAGTTGACAAAACTTATTATTTGTGCATTGCCAAATCGATGCAGCCTATTTCCCAGGGCGGTGAATCAGCTTTTCGATCGTCCGTTTGCGGGCTTGTTGGTCTACCCCGATAATGCGGACGTATGATTTTTGCCGATCGCGAACGATCGATTCCAATGCCCGTGCGATTTCAGCAGCAGTTCGACCCTCGACTCGACCGCCAGTTTCCCAAGCATTGCTCTTATAGCGCC
>NZ_JANPGM010000166.1:0-2775 GCF_031423935.1 Chamaesiphon sp. VAR_69_metabat_338 | reverse complement strand
TCAGGTGGATAGAGACAGTAGCGGTTGTAAGGACTATGCCGACCATATTGACCGCCATAAATACCATGTTCATAGTAGATAC
Source organism: Chamaesiphon sp. VAR_69_metabat_338 (assembly GCF_031423935.1). Taxonomy (NCBI): domain Bacteria; kingdom Bacillati; phylum Cyanobacteriota; class Cyanophyceae; order Gomontiellales; family Chamaesiphonaceae; genus Chamaesiphon; species Chamaesiphon sp. VAR_69_metabat_338. The sequence goes on along the minus strand of NZ_JANPGM010000166.1, from coordinate 2,693 downwards.
TATTGATATTGTGAGGATTTCCATATGTCTTCAGATTTATAACCGAGTTAGGATCGGTTCGATCGCTAGATAGTAACCCTAAAAATTTACCATTTTGTGCATATAATTCAAGTTTCCCATCAAGTGCGAGCAGGTCGAGCAGCATCATTTGTTGTTCTTGTTACTCTGGATTTAACATCTGTCACTTCATTTATGCTGAATCGGCGATCGATCTAGTGTGATTTCTATGCTAATTAAGAGTGATTTGCCGTTTGTCTGAACTGTCATGAGGATGGGGGCGATTTTTATCATCTATTTGTCGATCGACAAATAGATAATTTATATTAAGTATCACCGAGGAATAATTTTAAACAAAACCTCCTTTTTAACCAGCCACCAGCACAAACCGATCCCGCTCGCTTGAGCTAAACTGACTAACCAAGTACTGCCTTGAATCAAACCGGGAATCATAAACCAGATTAAAGTCAAAGGCACATGAATAATGTAGACATATAGAGAGTTTTGACCCAAGGGAATCAGCAAATTACCCAGCGTTTTGGACAATGGTATCCAAAACCTGTCTACAGCCATAAACATCAGCGAAAATAGTCCCAGCAGCGTTACTAATCGAATTGGGCCATTGATACTTCGATCTGTCAATCGCAGCCATAATGCCCGATCTTGCACCTTCTGGGGCCACGTTCCGAGTTGAAGATCGAAATGAGCTGTAACTAAGGCGGCAATGACGATCGCGAGCATTCCCAATAGCACTGGTATTTTGGGCAAGCGTTTCCATGTTTTTGCTAACCTATCCTTGTGATAACCAGCGGCGACACCATGCACGTACAGGATTTGCCAAGTACTAAAGACAAAATACGGATGAGCGCGATCGAGCGGTTGCAAGCTAAACGAATAGGGATGCACTTGTTGAATCCACCACAATGTCCAAGAAGCAGTTAATAGTGGTAATAAAAGTCCCCGCCGCAACAACCAAAATATGGCGGGAGAAGCTAATAAACACAACACATATAGTTGCAAAATATCGACGATTGGTGGAGCCAAATGGAGCGTTCCAGCCGCGAGCAAAATTTGCCACCATTCTCCAGGCGCGCGATCGAAACTCGGTCGAGTCATCCCTGGTGCGACAATACTTAGCAATCCCAAACCAGCAATGAGGATAAAGCTTGTAAAATACAAGATTTTCGCTCGTTCTAATAGCTTCTGCATCGCAGAATTCAAGCCAATCTTATCAATTCGTTGCAAGGTCACAAATCCTAAAACAAAGCCAGATAAAAACACAAATCCTTCTGCCGAACTCGCATAGATATGTCCTTGAGTAATATTATTAAAATACGATCGGCATTCTAAATGATTGACTACCATCGACACGATCGCCACACCGCGCAGAAAATCGATGCGGAGATCGCGTTTCCCATAAAGATCGGGATCGTATTGCCACAACTTCCGGCTCTTCGTGGGGACTGAAGTTAGATCTAGACAGACATCTGGTGGGGTGATAATCGACATAATCTCTATAACTTAATTTACCTAAAACTTCACCCGAACTTGACCGAGAATAGATTGGCTATTTGCATTGCTAGTGGTCTGTACGGTACTTTTGACATTACTAAAGCTATAACCGAAATCCGCTTCAAGATTGGGTGAAATCTTCGCAGTACACTTAGTTTGATAGCCACCAGCATCAGAGCTGGTAGAATTAACATTCTGTCCGCCCAAACTAGCCGATAGCCGACAATTGAGGACATCTCGAATCACACTACCTTCCCAGGCAACTTCGCCTGTATAAACTAGAAAGTCTGGAGGAGCAAAGTAACCTTTGTCAGTTGAATTTTTGTAATTCCAGGTAAATAAATTACCAGCTACTGAAAACTCACCGAACTTACGTTCGATGCGGCTGAACGATTGTTGCTCCTGGTTGCTGTCGCTGTAACTACCTAATTTTAGAGATGAGAACAAGGATGTATCTTTATCTAATTGCCAAAATACTGATGGCCCATAACGCAGGGCAGAGATTTGATTCTCGATCGTTTTGGCATTAAATTTATAAGCTCCCTGTTGCAAATCCGCAGACACAGTTAAACCAGTCGTCAAGGGATAGTCTACTTTGAGATTAAAATTGGGAGTAGTAGCTCCGCTCAATATATCGACACCTACTCCCGAACGAACTTTAAGCGAGTTAATTTTGGTTTCCCAATCAATCCCCAGGGGGACATTGGTAACAGTTTTTGTATCTGGCTGTTCGTAAGTATTGTAACCAGTTGTGAATAAGATTCGATCGCCATTATTGAGCCGAAGTATTGCAGTTGATTCGATAATCCGGTTCACTTGACCGGAGTTATTCCAGTCATTATGAATATTGGGTTGGATGCCTTCTAAGACAGCAAAAGGTACTCCAACGGGAGCAGGTTTTACACCTGTACCTTCAACCGAACCAGAATTAGCTCCAGGTGAAGGTGTCGATTGAGTTGTGGGTAATGGAGATGGGGGGATTGAGATCTGTTCTCTTGGTGGTGATAATTTCAGATCGGGATTAAAGTTATCCGCACCAGCGATCTGTTGTGGTATCGGACGGATCGGCTGTGACGATAACGGAATTTTGACCGATCTAATGTGCTTAGGTGCGGTTGTGGCTGATGATGTGGCCGTTGTGAGGAGGAGATATACAAAAATACTCCCCGCAGTTAATATTTGTT
>NZ_JANPGM010000165.1:0-7241 GCF_031423935.1 Chamaesiphon sp. VAR_69_metabat_338 | reverse complement strand
AGCGGCATCGACATTCCGAATTTCTTCACCCAAGCGGCTAAAATCCGCTGAGAGGATGGACGGGGAAATCACTAGGGATTTATTGCTCATAATTACTATAGTTCTCCTGAAGTTTAAATTTCGGTAAAAATTTTAACAATTTCTACAATTTTAACAGGGGTTAGGAACCGATCGGCTAAGTTACTATTTATGACCGATCGAGTTAGCGATCTCAGCAACTAGTTGGCGATCCGATCGGGAGATCGCGATCGGATCGAGCCGCACTGGACAAGTTGAATATGCAGCACAGGAGGATCGACATCGGTTGAATATGAGTTGCAGGAAGTTTGGCACAAAAGCGATTCAAAAGCCAAATAGCCTAACTAGTCCTGGTTAACTCGATAAATCTCTCGATCGCTAGATAACAACCACACCCAAATCAGAAACACTAGAGATAAGCATTGCACCGAGCGGTTCGGAGTCGTCTATCTCAACTTAAATCATGGTACAAATTTGGCTTCAGATCGGTGTAGTCGGGATGGTATTGGGTAGCCTCGTATTTGGATTTGGCGCACACCGTGCTTCAGAGCGGCGATGGCAGATTCTATATACCCTGAATTTTTTTATCTGTCTCATCGCTGCGGGATTGTATTTAGCGATGTCTCTGGGTTTAGGCTCGCAAGTTATTTACGATCGACCGACATTTTGGGTGCGATATATCACCTGGTTTTGCTCGACACCTTTACTCATCCTCGATCTCGCTTTTTTGGGTCGCACCAATTTACCAATTACGTGTAGCTTACTCGGGGCCAATGCCTATATGATTGCGACGGGATTCGTCGGCGCAATTACACCCAAACCGATGAATCAAATCTGGTATTTGGTGAGCTGTGGTGCATTTTTAGCCACGCTTTACCTCTTGCTCAAACCCTACCGCAGCCAAGCAGAAGCACACTACCCCCACGCCAAGCAAGTATTTCGGAAGCTGCTGACCGCTCACGTCGTATTGTGGACTCTATATCCTGTCGTCTGGATTTTGGCTGCGACTGGTTTTGGCGTTATCAGTCAAGGATACGAAACGATGAGCTACACGCTGCTGGATTTAGCTTCTAAAGTCGGATTCGGATTCCTATCGCTCAACTCTTTGTACCAGCTAGAGTCGCAAAAGGTTTGAATCAATACTCGCTAATCCTGCGTGTATTAAGTAACTTTTACCGTTGTGCTGGTTCTAATCGGATGAGTTTACCGTCAGATTCATCAGTCAAAATATACAATAACTCATCGGGGCCTTGACGGACATCTCTGACCCGCGAGCCGATTGAGATCTGCTCTTGGTTGAGGACTTTGCCATTAGCATCTAGCTCGATTCTACGGACTGCTCGATCGACCAATCCGCCTGCAAAGAGATTTTTTTGCCATTGTGGAAATCGCTTTCCATTGTAAGTTGTCAAACCCGAAGGTGCGATCGCTGGCGTCCAAACTGCTTTGGGATCTTCCAATCCAGGTAACGATTTATTTGGTGAAATATCGCTACTAGATCCATACTCTTTACTATAGGTAGCCAACGGCCAACCATAGTTTTTGCCTTTTTGCACTAGGTTGAGTTCGTCACCGCCGTTCGATCCGTGTTCTGTCGCCCAAACTCGCTTGGTAACTGGGTCGAAGGTCATGCCTTGAATATTCCGATGTCCGTAGCTCCAGATTGCGGGGTTGATATTCGCAGCTTTGACGAAAGGATTATCGCGGGGAATCGAACCATCATCTTTGAGGCGGAGGACTTTACCGAGCTGGCTACGCCGATTTTGAGCTTGGAAGCGGGGTAATTTACCCTCGATTTGCAGTGGGGGATTGCCACCATCGCCGATCGCCAGTAGCAGGGTATTATCGGGTAACCACACGATCCGCGAACCAAAATGTTGCGAACCGGGTTTGACGGGAGTGACTTCAAAGATAACTTGCAGATTTTTGAGGTTTTTGCCATCAAACACTGCTCTTGCCAGTCGCGTGCGATTGGCGGTGTCGTTGCCGTGAGCGTAGGTGAGATAAACCAGCCGATTTTTGGCAAATTGCGGATGGAGCGAAACATCCATCAATCCCCCCTGACCGCTGGCAAATACCGCTGGAACGCCGCCGATCGCGGTAGGATCGAGGACACCATTACGGACGATTCGCAGCCGCCCAGGCCGCTCGGTGACGAGCATGGTACGATCTGGTAGCCAAGCCACACTCCAGGGATTTTCTAACCCGCTGACTACGGGAACTAGACGATAATTTGCCTGGGCACTCTGACTGACTGGAGATTTCTGGGCGTTACTAGAACAAGCCAGACTAGATATCACTGCAAGCGCGATCGTTTTCAATGCTAGAGATCGCCACGAGAATTTGGTGAGGATATTCACAACAAGCTACAGATTGCTAAAATATTTCGGCGATTGGACACTGCCGATCTATCTATATTTTTACATCCTTTTCTAAGTATCTAGGACGAAAGATAATTAGAATTTCGATTTGCTTTAAAATCTAGTATTTTCTGGCGTAAATCTAGTAAGGGTAATTCATGAATTACCCCTACTAGATTTACGAGAAACGAACAGAGAGATGTGAGAATATTCATCGCAGCCTACTCCGTTACTTGGTGCGATCGTAGCTTTAGCAATGATAGGAACTCAGCCAACTCCACTAACCCCTCAGCCTCTTGTCGCTCGTGTTCGGAAAGCTGTGTACCTGCATCTTGTCGATCGAGTAAAAATTGTAAGCGTTCGCGTAGCGTCGGCTCTGCCGAATCTTGAACTGCTGTGGGAAGTTGAAATTGAGCTAATCCGATCGGAATTTCGATAACTTGCGTCATAGTAAAACCAAAATAAAGTTTTAATCCTTACCGAAAATTATAGTGATTTGAAACATCAATTGAATCGATCTTAGTTCTGAGATCCTAAACGATTAACTAAGATCGATCTCCATCTTGCCCTGACTCCAGACTCTTCACCCAATTAATTACCGTATTGCAATCTACCCCAGTTTGACGTTCGATTTCCCGAAAGCCGATTCCTGCTTTGTGGAGATCTAGACACCTGTGTCTAATTTCTAGAGGATATCCTCTTTGGGTGTATCGATCGAGAAATTGCCGCCCACATCCTCTACAGATGTATCTTTGCTTGCCTTGCTGTTTACCATTCTTCGCCACTCGATCGCTCTGACAGTCAGGGCATATCATCAATTGATTAGACGATTGGAGTAAATGGTCGCCGATGTGCGGATTGAGATAGCCATAGAGGACATCTTTAATCTCGGCATAGATATCCTGTCGATATTTTGCATCATTTTTGAGCACATTCGGCACCAACCCCTGAACGATCTTGTGAGCAACCTCCGACAGTAATTCACTTTTGGCTATACTCAAACTGGGGTTGCGTTGGCGATAAAAATTGGCATGTCTTTTGTTTGAAATTGACTGAAGAGTAGGAATATCGGCCATCATAGTTTCCATCTCTCCGATCGGCTGCAAGTAATACTGTACGACAATACAGCGGGGAATTGGCTCCTCGTAATAGATTGCATAGGCATCGATATATTCACTAATACCTCGATCGAGTGGTCGATCGATTCTCTGAGCGAAAAAATCCGCCTCGATACACTCCTCCAGCCGCAGATGCTCGGTAAATATAGCATTGAAAATTGCTAATTTATCTGGAAAAAATTGGTAAATCGAACCGACTGCGGTACTGGCTCGATCGGCTATTTGTTGGATTGTCGCCGCTGCAAATCCTGCCGCTGCGAAAACTTCCGCAGCGGCGATGAGAATCTTCTCTACCCGCTGCTTCCCACGTTTTTGTTGAGGTTGGCGGCGGAGAGTTTTATCGCTTGACAAAGATGAGGACTTGCTCATAAACTAATTGTGTCACAATTTGGAATAAATTGTTGTTATGACCGATAAACTCAAGTCCGCAGACATGATGCCAGGTAGTTTTGGATTGCCGTTCATTGGGCAGACGATCGGCATCCTCGCCCAACAAGAGCTATTTTATTGGCAGCAGTACCAACAGTACGGCAATATTTTCAAAATATCACTACCAAAGGCGATCGGTTTTGGTAAATGTGCTTGTCTGATTGGGCCAGAGGCTAACCAATTGGTATTAAAAGATGCAGCCGACAAGTTATCATCGCGACTGGGGAATCGATCGCTAGAACCGATCGTCAGTAAAGATCTGGTATTGCTGCAAGATGGCGCAGAGCATCGCGCCAGTCGAAAGCTGATTATGCCGATGTTTCACCATCAGGCGATCGCGTCTTACTTTGACACGATTCAGGCGGTTGTTAACGAAACAGTGGCAAATTGGGGCAAGTTGGGCACCATTAACCTGGAAACCGAGATGCGGAAGCTGACACTGGCGATCGCAATTCGGACGTTTCTGGGTAGCAACAAAACAGAAGATATCGATCGAGTATCCCAATGGTATGTAACCTTATTAAACAGCCTCAATGGGATGGTGAAGTGGGATAGCCCTCTGACTTTTTACGGACGCGGACAAGCAGCACGGCGCAAAATTGCTGACTATATTCGGCAGATTATTAAAGACAGAATTGAGCTGGGCGATTTAGAGAAATCCAAAGATGTTATCGGTTTCTTGATGAGTATTGTCGATGAAGATGGGAATAAATTTACCGAAACCCAAATTATCAATCAAGCGATCGGATTTCTATTTGCCGCCCATGAAACTACCTCTAGCCTGATGAGTTGGTTGATGTTTGAACTGGGCAATCGTCCCGAATGGCGGCAGAAATTACGCGCCGAACTGCAACAAGTGGCGGGTAATGAGCCATTAAAACTCCAACAGCTCCGCCAACTGCCCCAACTGAGTAACGTTCTTAAAGAAGGCGAACGCCTTTATCCCCCAGTTCACGCAATCGCTCGCGCGGCGATCGAAGATATCGAATATGCTGGCTACACTATTCCGGCTGGTTGGTATGCAATTATTTTCCCCAGCATGACTCATCAAATGCCAGAAATTTATAAAGATCCAGAGTCATTCGATCCCGACAGGTTTGCGCCCCCGCGTGAGGAAGACAAGAAATATCCGTACTCTCTAATTGGTTTTGGTGGCGGTGCCCATAGCTGCATCGGCGTGGAATTTGCAAATATGGAGATGAAGATAATTCTCTCGACTTTGCTGCAAAATTACGATTGGACGGTGGCACCTACCATTGCGGAAATTTCGCCAGTCCGCAAACCTTTTAGTATGCAGAAAAAGTTAACAGCAACGTTCATAAAAATCCCCTCTTGGGAGGGGTGCCCGTAGGGCGGGGTGGGTAGATCTCCGCATCTCACAAATCCTTTATGAAGCTTCGATCGATTGATAACGGGAAGCCAGATCGATCGAAAGAGTTCGCGCGAAGATGGTGAACCCACCCCGCCCTGTCGGGCACCCCTCCGAGGAGGGGATTTTTTGACTAATCGATCGCTATCACAATCCAATCAAAAATCATGTCTGACAACTATGTCGATCGCAAAATTGCAGAGATTCGACGGGAGTCCGATATTCAGATTGTTTAAAATAAAATCATCCTGTCTGATACCACCAATATGACCGATCGACTCAAGTCTGCTGAAATGATGCCGGGTAGCTTTGGATTGCCGATATTTGGTGAAATCATCAACATCATCAGCAAGCAAGAGCTATTTTATTGGCAGCAGCACCAGCAGCATGGCAATGTGTTTAAAACAGCCGCATTAGGATTTGGGAAAGCTGCCTGTCTAGTCGGCCCAGAAGCCAACCGCCTGGTTTTAAAAGAGCAAGCCGACAGGTTATCATCGCGATTGGGCAATCAATATCTCGCCCCGATCGTCAGTACCGATGCAGTGTTACTTCAAGATGGCGAACAGCATCGTACCAGTCGAAAGATGATTTTACCAGTATTTCATCAACAGGCGATCGCTTCTTACTTTAATACGGTGCAGTCGGTAGTGACGGCGGCTGTAGCTGATTGGGGCGAACGTGGCACGATCGATCTCGATGCCGAATTACGCAAGCTGACGCTGGCTATCGTGGTGAAGACTTTTTTAGGCAGCGAAAAAACGGCAGAGATCCAGCAAGTGAGCGAGTGGTTTACGACTCTAACTGGAGGTTTGTATGGACTCTTCAAGTGGGATACTCCCCTCACCATTCATGGTAGAGGGCAAGCTGCCCGCCGCAAAATTGTCAAGTATATTCGGCAAGTAATTAGAGAACGGATCGATCGCAGCAACGATCCAGCCAATGCGCTGGATGTCTTGGGGCTGTTGATGAATACCGTCGATGAGGATGGTAATAAGTTCACTGAAACCCAGATCGTCAATCAAGCGATCTTGTTTTTGTTTGCCGGACATGAAACGACATCTAGCCTGATGGATTGGGTGTTATTTGAATTGGGCAATCGTCCCGAATGGCGGCAAAAACTCCGCGCCGAACACCAGCAAGTAGTTGGGGACGAACCGATTGCCATGAGCCATCTCCGCCAACTACCCCAAATGAGTAATGTCCTCAAAGAAGGCGAACGTCTCTATCCACCACTTTTTCTCATTAGTCGCATGGCGATCGCCGATATCGAATATGCTGGTTATCTGATCCCCGCAGGTTGGTATCTACTCATTTTTCCAATGCTCACCCATCGCTTACCAGAAATTTACCAAGATCCAGATTTATTCGATCCTGACAGGTTTGCACCACCGCGTGAGGAGGATAAGAAACAGCCATATTCATTAATAGGTTTCGGCGGTGGCGTACATAGTTGTATCGGCGCGGACTTCGCCCAAATGGAGATGAAAATAATTCTCTCGACGTTGTTGCAAAATTACGACTGGACGGTAACACCAACTACCGCCGAAATTTCGCCAGTGCGCCGCCCATTCATGACCCAGAAAAAGCTAACAGCAACATTTACCAAAATCCCCTCCCAGGAGGGGTGCCCGAAGGGTGGGGTGGGTAGATCTCCGCTTCCCACAGATCTCCTGTAGATCGATCCAATTCGATCTTAAGGAAATCGTTTGGAGTTGTTGTAAATGTTAGCGCAGTTGGAGTTAGTTGGCTCGATCGACGATGGCGACCCACCCCGCCCTTCGGGCACCCCTCCGAGGAGGGGATTTACCAGAAGTGTTGAATGTTGGAACATACACCTCCTAAAAATGGGTACAGCATTCCTACAAAAGGCTATTATTACAGCTAAAATACTATCTTTCTAAACCAATGCACATAGCTAATATTTTCACACATAAAAGCCTGCAAATA
>NZ_JANPGM010000164.1:0-6411 GCF_031423935.1 Chamaesiphon sp. VAR_69_metabat_338 | reverse complement strand
ATCTGTAGGGGTGCCCCTTGTGGGTACCCTCAGGTCTACGATTCAAATAGTCTTTATGTATTGGTGCGCGATCGGTTTACTCATCCCGACGCAGCAGATCGCCAGCCGGATCGATCGATCGTAAGCGCACCGATTCGCCATGGGAAAATAGTCCTTCCGCTTGCGTCAGCGCGTCGATGGCACCGCCCACCTTAGCCAAAGCTGTCGGTGAGTATTGAATCAAGCTGGAATGTTTCATAAATGTCTCAACACCTAATGCTGAAGCGTAGCGAGCCGCACCAGATGTCGGGAGGGTATGATTGGGGCCAGCAAGATAGTCACCGACGGCTTCTGGCGTCGAATCGCCGAGGAAGATCGCCCCAGCATGACGAATGCGATCGACTAATGCCCAAGGATCGGCGGTATTAATTTCCAGATGCTCGGGTGCGAACTGATTGGAGAGTTCTGCGGCGATTTCTAGCGTTTCAGCGACGATGATTAAACCGTAATGCGCGATCGACTTTTCGGTAAGCGTGCGCCGGGGATGGTTTAGTAGTTGCTGTTCGACTACTGTTTGGACGGCAGTGGCAAAGGCGAGATCGGTCGTAATTAAAATCGCGGCGGCCATCGGATCGTGTTCGGCTTGAGCGAGTAAATCGGCGGCAATATGGACGGGATTGGCAGATCGATCGGCAATAATCAGAACTTCCGATGGCCCCGCGAGGGAATCGATGCCGACGGTACCATAGACTAACTTTTTGGCTAGCGTCACGTAGATATTCCCAGGGCCAGTAATCACGTCTACTTTGGCGATCGTATCGGTACCATAGGCTAATGCGGCGATCGATTGGGCACCGCCGACCCGATAGATTTCCTCAACTCCGGCAACCTGGGCGGCAACGAGGACGGCAGGATTGAGATTTTTATCGGCTCCTGGGGGCGTCACCATGGCGATTTGGGGCACGCCTGCGACTTTAGCCGGAATTGCATTCATCAGCACCGTGCTGGGGTAGCAAGCGCGACCTCCAGGCACATAGATACCCGCGCGATCGACGGGATTATACCGCTTGCCTAGCACCACATCATCCGCACCGAATGTCACCCACGATTTGGGCATCCGCTGGCGATGAAAAGCCTCGATATTAGCCGCAGCAAGTTCGATCGCCTTGAGCAATTCTTTGGACACCTGCTGATAGGCCGCATCGAGTTCGGCACCAGTAACCCGCAACCGATCGACCGTCAAAGTTTGACCGTCAAATTCAGCCGTATAGTGTAGTAAAGCCTTGTCGCCTTGTCGTTTGACTGTTTGGACAATCTCGTTGACGGTGGCTTCTTTATGGACGATCGCATCGTCGTGGGTACGGGAACTGATTCGCTGCAACTCTTGTTGCGCTTCAGTCTGCTGAGTGATGATTCGCAGCATAATTGAAAAATGCCAATTAGTCAGGAGGTGGAACGATCGGGGTCTGTGGGGACAGTCTATCCTTGGCGACCTTATATGTTATAGCTTAGCGCGATTTTTAGCGGCTGGTGCAACACAGATCGCGCTTTGCCAGGACTTTCGACAACTGCCTATAGTGCCTTATTTTATTCGGTCGGTATTGTAATCGTAATGACACAATTACCAACTGGTGCCCTAAAAGTTGAAAATACAGTGCTTATAGAATGCAATACCCGCTCAAAATGCCAAATCTTATTATTTAGTTGATACTAATTCACTTTTTCTTGCCAAACTTCCGTTGCAGATCGGCTAGGGTCGCTGGTTGAATCGATTCTGGTGCTGGTGCAGTTTTTGGTAATACTTTTGCTGGTTTCCCCGCTGCTGGCTGGGGTTTGTTGGTACGCGCGATCGGTTGCGAGGATTCACGATCGCTTGTTGCTGCCGCACCAGTTTTCATGGTCAGACTCACGCGTTTGAGTTGCGCGTTGACTTCCAATACTTTGACCTTGACTACTTGCCCGACTTTGACGACTTGATTCGGATCGCTGACAAAATTATCGGATAACTGGGAGATGTGTACCAATCCATCTTGATGCACCCCGATGTCTACAAACGCGCCAAAGTTGGCAACGTTAGTCACGGTGCCTTCCAACTCCATGCCGACGACTAAATCGGTAATCTCTTGAATTCCGGCTTTGAAGGTGGCATATTTGAACTCAGCGCGGGGGTCGCGTCCGGGTTTTTCGAGTTCGCCGATAATATCGCGAAGGGTGGGTTCGCCGATGGTATCGGTAATATATTTCTTCAGATCTACTTGCTTTAGTTGCGAACCTAATTTAGTCGGTTCGGCGAGGGAAATATTGACATCTTTGGCGATCGCGGCCAGAATCGGATAACTCTCGGGATGGACGGCGGTATTATCGAGGGGATTTTCACCATCGCGGATGCGCAAGAAGCCAGCAGCTTGTTCGTAAGCTTTAGGGCCGAGTTTGGCGACTTTGAGGAGTTGCTTGCGGTTTTTAAAAGCTCCGTGCTCGTTCCGATAGGCGATGATATTGTTAGCAACTGCGGGACTTAAACCGGATACAAATGCGAGCAGTTCTTTGGATGCGGTATTGAGATCGACGCCGACATAATTTACGCAACTTTCGACTGTATCGTCGAGTTTTTTTCTGAGTAGTTTCTGGTCTACATCGTGTTGATATTGACCGACGCCGATCGATTTGGGGTCGATTTTTACTAACTCGGCAAGGGGGTCTTGCAACCGGCGACCGATACTAATCGCCCCGCGCACGGTAATATCCAGATCGGGAAATTCTGAGATCGCTACTTCACTAGCTGAATAAATCGATGCCCCCGATTCGTTGACCATCACTTTAATCGGTTTGGGTTCGAGATCGGCAATCGTTTCGATGACAAATTGGTCGGTTTCGCGTCCGGCGGTACCATTCCCGATCGCAATTAACTCAATATTATATTTTTTAATAAACTGCCTAACTGTATTCGCCGCTTGTTGGCGTTGGTTAGCTGCTTGGTGGGGAAATACTGCCTCATAAGCCAAATATTTACCCGTCTCTGATAACACCGCAACCTTACAACCACTGCGGAAGCCAGGATCGATCGCTAGTGTCGGTTTCATCCCCGCAGGCGCGGACAATAATAACTCGCGGAGATTGGTTTCAAAGTTAGAAATCGAGCCGATATCTGCTTGCAATTTACACTCCGCTCGGACTTCATTGACTAACGATGTCTTCATCAACCGATTGAAAGCATCCTTAAGCATCGCTTGATAAAATTCGCGAATTGTCGGTACTTTGGTCTTAATCTCTTGGGATGCTAAATAATCGTAGATATCATCTTCACTAAATTCTAAGTCCAGACTGAGAACTTTTTCGGTTTCGCCACGAAATAAAGCGAGTAAATTGTGAGGGGCAATTTTGCTGACGGGTGCGGTATATTTACGATACATCTCAAACTTAGTCGAGCCTTCTGCTACATCATCTTTGATTTTCGATCCAAACTGACCTTCAGATTGAATGTATTCGCGAATATAAGCACGTAAATTGGCTTTGTCGGCGATCGATTCGGCAATAATATCTGAAGCACCAGCCAAAGCTTCAGCGGCTGTCTTGACACCCTTTTCCTCGTCAATATATTTAGCAGCTTCTGGTTCTAACTCGACAGGCTTAGCACTGGCATTATTTAGCGATCGAATCAATTCAGCCAGCGGTTCCAATCCTTTTTCTTTGGCAATTGTCGCTCGCGTGCGGCGTTTGGGTTTGTAGGGCAGATATAAATCTTCCAGTTCGGTTTTTAATAAACATTTCTCGATCTTGGCACGTAATTCTGGAGTCAGTTTATCTTGAGACTCGATCGAGCTAAGAATCGACTCTTTGCGTGCGGATAGTTCTGTTAAATACGTAAATCGTTCTTCGAGTTCCCGCAGCACGATCTCATTCATCTCATCCGTGCGCTCTTTCCGATACCTCGCAATAAACGGAATCGTCGCTCCTTCTGCAAATAAATCTAGAACGTTTTGCACGATGCTGGGATTTAAGTCGAGTTCGGCAGCAATTTGAGCGCGGATATCTAACATAAATAAATGATAAAATGAATGCTCTTTAATGGTTTATATATAATAACACAGACAATCTTTATGAGTATTGATGTCAGATTAGATGAGTACACAATCTATTCTACATTTTTACCGAGTGTCTGAATCTCACATCTTATTCTAGATACTGATTTTCCGAGATCGAGCCTGTGGGCACCCGATTGATTAAGCTGTGCCTACGCTGCGCGATCGAAACTGTTCGCAAAGTATGCGATCTGCAATCGCACATCATCCCAAACACGATCGGTTATAATATTTTAGCGATAAGTAGTTGGAGGTTTTATGACCAACATTGCGACTGCCGAAATAGATCCTGTTTCATTAGATCTCAGCACGATTAAATTTACCGCAGAACAATTCGAGCGATTGTGTGAAGCAAACCCAGATCGATCTTTTGAGTTAACAGCTCAAGGAGTTTTAGTAATTATGCCGCCAGTAGGCATAGAAAGCGGTAATTATGAATCAGAATTGGGGGGTCAATTGTTTGTCTGGAACGATCGATCTAGGCTAGGTAAAACATTTAGTTCCTCAACGGTGTTTACTTTACCCAATGGTAGTAAAAAATCACCCGATGCCGCTTGGGTAGAACTCTCCCGCTGGGAAGCAGTGAGTCGAGCTGAACGCAAGAAATTTGCCCAATTAGCTCCCGATTTTGTCATTGAATTGCGCTCTGAAACCGACAGATTGCCCCCACTGCAAGCAAAAATGGCGGAATATCGAGATAATGGAGTGCGGCTGGGTTGGCTGATAAATCCACAAGATCGTCAGGTGGAAATTTACAGATTCGATCGTGAGGTAGAGGTTCTAGCAGCTCCTTTAATGCTGAGTGGTGAGGATGTTCTGCCTAGATTCACACTAGATTTGAGTCTGATTTGGTCGTAGTCATGTACATTATCCTAAGAGGATGTTTGAAAATACGGAGATCCCCCTGTCTTGACTGAAACGCACGCTGAGGGAACCTCAGCGCGATTTCAGTCGCTAAATCCCCCTTCAAACGGGGGACTAAGAATCCGGTTCCCCCTTTTTTAAGGGGGGCTAGGGGGGATCTTCTGGGGTTTGCGAGTGCTACCTTATACTTTCCAAACATCCTCTTAGAGGATGTTTGAAAAGTCTATTTGCTACGTTTCTACTGGGTAGATCCCCCTAAATCCCCCTTAAAAAGGGGGACTTAAAGTCCGGTTCCCCCCTTTTTAAGGGGGCTAGGGGGGATCTTCTAGGGCTTACGAGTGCTATCTTATACTTTTCAAACATCCTCTAAGTACGATCTGTTTATCGTTTACTCTTCAACTGTAGCAGACCGATCGGTTTCGATATTAGCTACTACGGCATCAAAATCTGAATCATCTTTAAAAATACCTGCAAACTTTAATATTGGGTGCTCATCTTCGATCGATCCCAGTCTCTCTTTTACCTCATCTGTTGTCAGAGTTGGACTTTTACTCTGGCGAATCGCTAATAATTGTTCGATGACTTCTGGCTTAACTTCCAGATTGACATCTGGATCGGTCTGAATGACTTCATCTAAATCCCTCACATTATTATTAGCAATATCTGATTCTGCCTTGCTAATTAGACGATCGAGTTTTCCCGATCCAAAGTCTGCTTCAATCTCTCGATCCCACTCTTCATCGAGATATTCTTGCAGCCACTTTGACAGATCGCGAATTTCGCCTTTGGGTAGCTGTTCGATCGCAGACTGAACTTCTAATCTAGTATTCATTTCAGATACTCTACTTTAGTTGGTATAATTTTACCAAATTCTCTCGTTCGCGTAGCGTACCGTAGGTAATCGAGTAAGCATCAAATGCTTTGTCTATGCTGGCAATCGATATTTTCTCATCCATAGCTTGAGCAATAATTATTCTATCGAAAGGATCTCGATGATGATGCGGCAGTAAATCGAGAGTATAAATATGCGATAACTCAATCTGCATAATTTTAATCTGATTTTCGCTAACTTGTGTCGCGATCGTATCTGGCAAAGGTCGAGGCAGACTTAACTTACCAAGAGAAACTTTAATCTGGATTTACCAAATACTTGCTAAACTAACCAATAGTTCGTTGTTTACATCAAAGATAATATTTTGGACGCGATCGGAAATATTCGATACATCATTTGCCCACCAAATTAATACTTGTGTATCCAGAATAATTTTCAATCTTCTACTCCCAACCAAAAAGCATCGGGTAGCGGTTCGTTAAAATCATCACTCATGACAATTTTACCCTGCTCTAAATTGGGTATGCGTTGACGTGCTGTGTTTGCTATCGATATGGGTTGTTGACGTTTAATAGATTTAACAAACTCTAACACTTCAGACAATAGTTCTTCTGATGTTGATTCTAGTTCGCTGACGATTAGCTCTTTGGTATTCAC
>NZ_JANPGM010000163.1:0-5601 GCF_031423935.1 Chamaesiphon sp. VAR_69_metabat_338 | reverse complement strand
ATTTGGGGTGAGTCATAATGTTTAAGTTGACACCACTGCCCTTGTGGGTACCCTCAGATCTATGCTTTTACTAGCCGTCGATCGATTGCTGCCAGATGTAAGTCGATCGATTATCGCCAACTCTAACAATGAGAAATAGTAACAGAGAACAGGGGTTAACCTCCAAATAAAAAATGGATTGCTATTATTGCGATAATTTTGCACCCACGCTAATAACAATCCAATTATCAATTATCAATTCTCAATTAATTTTCGACTAGTTTCTCGCTCAACTCCCACATCCGCAGAGCTTTGTCATCACTAGCTTTATCTGACAACTCCTGCACGAAGCCTTTGCGTCCTGCCTCTTGGCGATTGCCCCAACTCCAATGCGCCCCAGATTGTTTGAATTCTGGATCGGCGACTACTTGAGCTACCCGTTCGCCAGCTAATTCTTGAGACACATAACCCTTGGTAATATTTTTCTGAAACCAGGGGAAAATCTTTTGGAATAACGGATAACTATTGCGAAATAGCGGCGTATCGGCAACGCAGCCAGGATAAAGCGTATTGAAGACAATCCCCGTCGCATCGTGATAGCGACGGTGCAATTCCCGACTCGTCATCATATTGCACAACTTACTATCTTTATAAGCCTTACCCGCCTTAAATGGCTTGCCATCAATCATGGCGATGGGTGCTTTAAATCCAGCCGCCAAACCGTCGAGATTGCCCAAATCGGCTGGAGCGGGAATCGGAATCTTGCCGCCTAGCTCCTTAGAATTGGCTGTGACCGTCCCTAAAATAATCAACCGTTTATCTGGTGCTGAGGAGGCTTTTAAGTCTTCTAGGAGCAAATTACACAGCAGGAAATGACCGAAATGATTGGTGGCGACGCTCAATTCGTAGCCTTCTGGCGATCGCATTGGTTCCTTGAGCAAGGGCAAATACACCGCCGCATTACACACTAGCGCGTCGAGAGCTTTCCCAGTCAATCGAAACTCCGCGACAAACTTGCGGACGCTCTCAAGCGAGCCGAGATCGATGTGCATGATACTGTAGTTCTCAAGCGACATCCCGACTGATTGTGCCGCTTGTTCGGCTTTAGCCAGATCGCGACAAGCCATCACGACGTGCCAACCCCGTTTTGCCAGGGCTTTAGCTGCATACAAACCCACACCAGATGAGGCTCCGGTGATAATTACGGTTGGTGGTGTCATGGGATTTTAAACAGGGATTTTTATAGTTAGTGTGACCATTTTACGCTCCCACGATCGCGGCATTGTCGGCGATCGCTAGAATTGACAATAAACTTTGAGCTAGCGGTTACACTGGTAACGGCATCGATCGCCAATAGAGCGTCAAGAAAAAGCAGGCAACCTCTAAGAAGATGTCTGAAAAGCCTGCTTGCTACGTTTTTAGTGTAGATCCCCCTAAATCCCCCTTAAAAAGGGGGACTAAGAGTCCGGTTCCCCCCTTTTTAAGGGGGGCTAGGGGGGATCTTCTGGGGTTTGAGCTTAAAAATTTGAGTTCTCAGACATTCTCTAATGCACAACTCCCCGCTCCCAATTTCCAACTCCCAACTCCCAACTCCCAACTAAATCGACCATGCCAATGCCTGCAATTCAATGGTATCCCGGACACATTGCCAAAGCCGAACGCCAACTTCAAGAACAGGTAAAAAAAGTTGACGTCGTGTTGGAAGTGCGAGATGCCCGGATTCCGTTTTCGACATACCATCCCCTGTTATCCACCTGGATTGGTAACAAACACAAATTACTGATCCTAAATCGGGTCGATATGATTCCTCCTGCCGTGCGCGAACAGTGGCTGGAGTGGTTTACATCCCAAGGCGAACAGCCCTTTTTTGCCAACGCCCAACAAGGTACGGGGGTAGTCGCAATTTCCAAAGCCGCACAATCCGTCGGCGTCGCCATCAATCAAAAACGCAAAGAGCGCGGCATGTTGCCGCGTCCGGTGCGGGCGGTGGTAATTGGATTTCCCAATGTGGGTAAATCTGCCCTGATCAATCGCCTCCTGAATAAACGCGTCGTCGAGAGTGCCAGACGCGCTGGTGTAACTCGATCGCTACGCTGGGTAAGGATTTCCGACCAATTAGAGCTATTAGATGCTCCCGGCATTATCCCCGGACGGCTCAACGACCAAGTTGCTGCCGTAAAACTCGCTATTTGCGATGATATCGGCGAAGCTGGTTACGATCGCCAGAGTATGGCCGCAGCCTTGATCGAACTGTGTCAGGAGTTAGGTTATGTCGATGGCTTTGGGGCGCGCTATGGGGTGTTGCCGACGAGTTTGAGCGGGGAAGAATATCTCCACAATCTCGCCAATGACAAGTATCGCGGCGATTTGGAGCGCACATCGCATCTGATTCTCAATGACTTTCGGACGGGCATCCTCGGGAATATCCCTTTGGAATTACCAGACAACGATCGTGCTTAACTAGGGGAGAGCGAGTGAGATCTCGAAGTGTCGTCTTTCCCCGCTCCCCGCTGTCTTGACCCAAACGCACGCTGAGGGAACCGTCTAGCGACACGTCTCGCTTCGCTCGTCTACAGCGCGATTTGGGTCGCTCCCCGCTCCCCGCCCACATAATCCTAAAGTGACACTTGAGATTCTGTCACCCCGTCGCTATCTCTGTTGCGAACTTTCCTGGTATATTTGAACATTACTAAATATTTAAACCTAAGCCAACCGAGTCTCCCGAGTACCGATCGAATTAACGAAAAATGCATATTGCGTGGCTGGGAAAGAAAACCCCTTTTTGTGGCAATGTTACCTATAGTCGAGAAATTACTGGTGCCTTAACTAATCGTGGGCACAAAGTTAGTTTCATGCATTTTGCCGATACCAAAGCCGATGGCGATGAGGTGCCATTACCTTTTTTATACAAGTCTCAAGTATTTACCATCCCCACGATTAGGGCAAAACGGGTACTCGAACGCTCCCTCCGCCGTCGCAAGCCAGATCTCGTTCACGCATCGCTGAGTTTGTCGCCGCTAGATTTCCTACTCCCAGAAATTTGCCAAGAGCTAGATTTACCGCTGATTTCGACCTTTCACACGCCTTACGATGGCAAGCGGCGCAATGTCACCTCAACCACCCAATTACTTGCCTACCAACTCTACGCACCGTTTTTAGCTAAGTACGACCGCACCATTATTTTCTGCGAAGAACAGCAAGATTTATTAGTCAAATTGGGCGTGCCGCGCGATCGGATTATGATTATTCCCAATGGGGTTGACGAACAAAAATATACACCAGAGATCGGTAGTATCAAAAGTATCAAAAACGAATTTTCTGCTCGGCAAATCTACGTTTATCAGGGTCGAATTTCCACCGAAAAAAATGTCGAGTCGCTGCTCAAAGCGTGGAAATATTGCAACATGAGCAACTATGGTTGCAAATTATTATTAGTCGGCGACGGCCCACTCCGACCCAATCTGGAACCCTTTTACAATCTCGAACATGGTGTCGTCTGGCTGGGCGCAATTCGTGACGACGCACGGCGAATCGAGATTTTACAGGGCGCGGATGTATTTATTTTACCTTCGTTGGTCGAAGGGTTATCGCTCTCACTACTCGAAGCCATGTCCTGTGGGGTGGCTTGTGTGGCTACCGATGCTGGCGCAGACGCTTCGGTCATTGCCAATGGCGCGGGAGTGGTCATCAATACGCAAGGTGTTTCCGGTCAACTGCGCACGATTCTGCCGATCCTGCGCGAACATGCGGCTTGGCGAGAAAGTTTAGGAAAAGCCGCCCGTCAGCGCGTGCTTGATGACTATACGCTCAAAGGCAATGTCGATCGGATCGAAAACCTCTACAGAGAAATCCTCACACCCATCAGAGCTGTGGGCTAGAATTATGTTACAACTTTCGCGCGCCCAATGGAATGTTTTATTTGCTGCTTGGTTAGGTTGGGGATTTAATATCTTCGATAGTTTGCTGTTTAATTATGTGGCAGCTAACTGTATTCCCACCTTGTTAGGATTGGAAATTGGTAGTCCCG
This sequence comes from Chamaesiphon sp. VAR_69_metabat_338, assembly GCF_031423935.1. Lineage (NCBI taxonomy): Bacteria > Bacillati > Cyanobacteriota > Cyanophyceae > Gomontiellales > Chamaesiphonaceae > Chamaesiphon > Chamaesiphon sp. VAR_69_metabat_338. The sequence goes on along the minus strand of NZ_JANPGM010000163.1, from coordinate 1,595 downwards.
CAGCCAAATCTGCAGTTTTATTTTGGACTGGGATTCTCACTTCATTATTACTAATTGGCTGGGCGATTGGGGGGATTATTTTCGGTCAGATTGCCGATCGCATTGGCAGACTGAGAACGATGCTAATTACGATGTTGCTGTACTCTCTGGGTACGGCTTTTTGCGCCTTTGCACCAAATTTGTGGTTCTTAATTGCCTTTAGGTTTTTGGCAAGCTTGGGCATCGGTGGCGAGTGGGCTTCTGGCGCAACGTTGGTTGCCGAAACAGTCCCCGACAAAAATCGCGTCGAAGCCGGAGCCTTATTGTACACCTCCGCACCGATGGGATTATTTCTGGCGACCTTTGTCAATTGGGCGATCGCTGGTAATTTAATGAAAGGTCAACCGGAAGTTTCGTGGCGATATGTCTTCGCTTGCGGATTGATTCCCGCCATTGCCTCATTTGCCGTGCGGGCATTTGCCAAAGAGCCAGAGCGGTGGCAACAAACATCTCATCAGGAAGCTGGTAAACTCTCTGAGATTTTCACACCCAAATATCGTCGGGCGACGATTAGTGCGATTATTACCGCAACTACAGCCCTAATTACTTGGTGGAGTTGCAATGCGTTTATTCTGGTGATTTCGGGTGGTATTGCCCAAGCAAATGCGGTGGCGCAAGGATTGGATAAAGCAGCCGTTTCCGCAGTTGTCGAGCAGGCCAAAACATTGGCCGCTAATTGCTACAACATGGGCGGTTTAGTCGGTACGTTGCTAACGATTCCGATCGCCAAAACTTTCGGACGCAAACGGATGTTTTCGCTGTACTTTCTGCTGTCATCGATCTTCATTTTTATCACCTTTGGGATAAATTGGGATCCGTTAACTAGAACTTATTTATATTTCTTTGTTGGCTTAACCGTCTTCGGTATCTTTGGCAGTTTCACCTATTATCTACCCGAATTATTTCCTACTCGATTGCGGGCGACTGGTGCGGGATTTTGTTATAACACGGGGCGAATTGTGGCATCGATCGGGCCATTTTGGGTAGGTTCGATCGCGGCTGCTGGCAGTGCAAATGCCGCAAATAGCGGGATTAAAGCTCTATTCTGGATCGGTTTTGTGCCCCTAATTGGCATTTTACTCATGCCGTGGGTATTAGAGACTAAGAATAAGGTGCTGGAAGATTAACACTGCTGTGCGTCTTCCAAGAGCGTTGCTCTGACGATCGAACTAGGGGTGTTACAACCCCGACTTTTCCAAAAAGTCGGGGTTGTTTTTTAACTGATTTAAGCCGATCTAACTTCTAAGTATTTTAACTCTAGTTGCCACAGAGCTTTTGAGCACTTTAGCTGGGGCAGATCCAAATTTTCACGAGCATAATTGGGTCAAAGATACAGTGAGTAACGAGATCGATGAAGGGATATATCAGCAACTTCAAACAAATAACCACGATCGCTGGTATGACCCTGGCGGCGATCGGCAGCAGCGGATCGATGACACCGGCAAATGCATTAACCTTTAATTTTACGTCCACAGCAGCTACCTCTCAACAAGCGATCGACGGATTCAAAGCAGCCGGAGATCGGTGGTCGGCAATCTTTAACGATAATATCACTG
>NZ_JANPGM010000162.1:0-2963 GCF_031423935.1 Chamaesiphon sp. VAR_69_metabat_338 | reverse complement strand
AATGATATACAGCGGCGCAAACCCGTCCTCAACATTGATGCCCAGGTTTGCCCATTTCTGCGCTTTATATTCGGGGGGGATTTCCTCAGCAGACGGTGGTAAATCGCGAACGTGCCCCATCGAAGCTTTGACCACATAACTTGATGGCAAAAACTTACTGATGGTGCGGGCTTTGGTCGGTGATTCGACGATGACGAGAGTTGACATATGGGCGTTTTGAGGTCGTCGGAAGTTAATGAGAACGGCTAGGTGAGGTGATTACTGTGGAGCGATCGTCTATTGTGCCAAGTTGAGGTATATTTACGTTTTTGTCAAGTGGGTCGATCCCTAGCTTGGGGCGGATATTTAGGCAGCATTTGACGGTCGATGGCTTCTATCGTATCCTGCTACTACAATTACCGTCAAAATTAGCACTAAGATCTGGATCTTGATAAAACTCTACACGAACGTGCTGTGACTGTAACTCTGCCTAAAGGAATATCGATCGCGACAGAAGCTTAACTATTCCACAAATCGAAAATATTTTAATCCTTCCAAAATGCCGCCAGCGCACTCAGCCACTGCCAAATAATGATAATTCACGGGATGTAGCTCGTACCAGAGCCGTAATTCTGACTGAGCATTGCCGACGATGATGCCGCGTTCTTTGCCGTATTTAAACAGTGAAATATCGTTGCCAGAGTCGCCACAAACCACTGTCTCCAGCGGATCGATCTGCCATCGATCGCGCAAGAATTGCACGGCTTGACCTTTATCGCCACCGCTTGGCAGGATATCTAAGTCTCTACTGCCACTGTAGATAATTTCGGCATTGAGATCTTGCTGTAGTAACAACTCTTGTAACTGGGGTACGACAGCCGCCGCTACGCTAGCTGATAGATAATAACTCACCTTAAACGGTCGTTGTTCGGCTGGGGGCTGGGGTTCTAAATCGGCGAAGCGACTGGCAATCGCCACAATTCGATCGCGGTGCCAATTGGCGATCAAGCGATCTACCCATGCTGGCTCGTTTTCTGTGGCGGCGTTGAGGTAAATTTCGGTACCGACGGAAACAATCAGTGCGTCTGGTGTCAGGAGCGATTTGGCGATCGCTAGTTCTTGATAAGATGTTTTCGATCGACCAGTCGCATAGACGATTTTGGTACCGTAAGTTTGCCGATAGCGATCGAGCAGATGATTGAGCTGTGCTAGCGATCGATCGTCGCCAACCAAGGTATGGTCGAGGTCTGTGACGAGTAATGATAAATGTGTAAGAAGACCCATACTAATTGACAATTTTGAATGTTAGATTAAGAGATCGTTAGCACCTAAGCTCGATCGACTAGAGTGGCAATCGACATTTTCCACACTAACATTAAATCAGTTGACAGTTGCGACACTAGCTAAATCTGCAACATTTCGATTGTCATTATCTAGCTTCAGGTTGGGTAGCTGATTTAGCAGTTAAGTCGATTTTGCCAAACTCACGCGTTCATTTCGACCGAGGTTCTAACCTCTGCAGATCGATGCTGTCGATCGACCATAATTTGTAAATAATGCTCAGCTTCCGCACTCTCGCATCTAGATTTAAATCGAAAATAAGTTCATGAACAATTATCCTCAAAGCTGTCTGAGAGTAGGTCAAATTGCACCTGATTTCACAGCAACTGCGGTCGTCGGCGAGCAATTTCAACAGATTCAATTATCTCGCTACCGTAAATATGTAGTCTTATTCTTTTATCCCCTAGATTTTACCTTTGTTTGCCCGACCGAAGTCATCGCTTTTAGCGATCGGTATGCTGAGTTTCAAGCACTCAATACTGAAGTTCTGGGTATCTCTGTCGATAGCGAGTTTGCACATTTAGCCTGGATTCAAACCGATCGCAAACAGGGTGGCGTGGGCGAGATTAATTACCCGTTGATCTCCGACCTCAAAAAAGAGATTAGCACGGCCTACAATGTCTTAGATCCGACGCTCGGAGCTGCCTTGCGCGGCTTATTTATTATCGATCGAGCGGGCATTCTACAATATGCCACGATTAATAATCTCTCATTCGGTCGGAGTGTCGATGAGACGCTCCGCGTGTTGCAAGCAATTCAACACGTGCAAGCAAATCCCCAAGAAGTTTGTCCGATCGATTGGCAACCGGGCGATAAAACAATTCGATCGATTAGCTAGTTGACTAATCGATCGAACGGGATCTGAACTTAATTGTTAATTAGCAAATTCAAGCTGCTGGATCGAAATGTCGATCGCTCCACCAGCTTGAATTTATTTATACTTCCACTCCCTGTTTTTCGGGATTGAGAGCTTTAGTTTTATTAGGACTATCACTTAATTCCTGCGCGGCATGATAGTACTGATAGTATTTATTGTAGCCAGAATGATGATTTTCCACGCGGTTGATCGCCAGTCCCAATACTGGCGTTCTCAGCGATGAAATGATATCGATCCCGCGATCGATAATTGGTTTTTGAGCGACATTCAAGCTGACAATGTAGACTAGTCCATCTACCAAACTCGATAATAAGCGAGTATCGCTGACGCCAACAATTGGTGGCGTATCAAAAATCACATAGTCATATTCTTTGCGCCATTCTTCCATCAATTTCAGCAATCGTGGTGAGTTGAATAAAACGATCGAACTGACGGTTTGTCGGCCCGAGAACATCACATCCAACTTCGATTCTGTACTCGTTTTGATTAAGTCTTGCCAATGAGCATTCCCAACGATGGCATCGCTCAAACCATCAGTACACTCGCATTCTTCACGTTTGAATAGTGGTGACTGAGCGCATAAATGCGCGATTGTCGATTTGTGCATGTCTGCATCGACGAGCAATACCCGATAACCTAATTCTGCAAGGGTATTAGAAGTATGAAAAACGATCGTCGATTTCCCTTCTTTGGGTAACGAAGAAGTCATCGCGATAATTTTACCAGGTTGCTTTTGGTCGGGATTATCGGAGAGGGTGGTGCCACC